>JABXHG010000186.1 GCA_013393545.1 Alteromonadaceae bacterium
GCCGAGTCGTCCCAGTACACGCCTGTCTTGCGCTGGGACGAGGATTCAACTGTCAGAGGGGACAGGCGAGGGGAAACCTCAACGCCGAGGTCCGCCGGGCTCATGGAATCATTCGACTTCTTCTTGGCGTACATGATGTTCGGCAGAGACGCGTAGCGAGGCTCGTTCAGGCGCAGGTCAGTGGTGATAACCGCCGGCAGATTCAGGCCCACGGTGACCAGGCCGCCGTCGACTTCACGGGTTACGTTCACTTTCTCGCCTTCTACAACCACTTCGGAGGCGAAAGTGCCCTGGCCCATGCCAGTCAGCGCATGCAGCATGTGGGCGGTCGTGGTGTTGGCGGTGTCGATGGACTGCTTGCCGAGGATAACCAGCTTCGGCTCTTCCTTCTCCACAACACCCTTGAGCAGTTTGGCGGCTTCAAGGGACTGAACTTCTTCGTCTGTCTCAATATGGATACCACGGTCCGCGCCCAATGCCAGCGCTGTGCGCAGCTGTTCCTGGGCAGCCTTCGGCCCGATGGTGGCAACAACAATTTCCGTAGCAACGCCCTTCTCTTTCAGGCGAACCGCCTCTTCCACGGCAATCTCGCAGAAGGGGTTCATTGCCATTTTTACGTTGGCGAGGTCAACACCGGTGTTGTCCGGCTTGACGCGCACCTTCACGTTGTAGTCGATAACGCGTTTGACAGCGACCAGAACCTGCATAGATTCCTCGTTCTTTCACCATGAGTTTATGAATCAGCCAGGTTGACCCGACCTCGGAATGAGACGATACTAAAAATCGACTCAAAACGCACCTGTTTCGGTGTTATCAAGATAGTGACAAAGGTAATCGCAAAATTCAAACAAGCGTTTGTTTGAATCTGTAATTGCGTTTATGCTTTTGCCAACGACAAGATTCAATACAAGCTGTTTGAGGAGACCAACGTGGAACGCGAATCCATGGAATTTGATGTTCTGATCGTCGGCGGCGGGCCGGCGGGCCTGTCTGCTGCCTGCCGGATCATGCAGCTGGCAAACGAAGCCGAACAGGAACTGACCGTTTGTGTGGTAGAGAAAGGTTCCGAGATCGGTGCCCACATTCTGGCCGGCACGGTGTTCGAGCCCACCGCCCTGAACGAGCTGTTCCCGGACTGGAAAGAAAAAGGCGCACCGCTGAACACCCCGGTTACCCGCGATGACATTTTCCTGTTCAAGGGTCAGGAAAATGCCACCAGGCTCCCGAACGCGCTTGTGCCGAAAAACATGCACAACCACGGCAATTACATCATCAGCCTGGGCAATCTGTGCCGCTGGCTGGCCGAACAAGCCGAAGAACTGGGCGTTGAGGTGTACCCCGGTTTCCCGGCGGCGGAAACCATTGTCGAAGATGGCAAGGTTAAAGGCATTATCACCGGCGACATGGGCGTGGCCCGCGATGGCTCCGAGAAAGACAGCTTCATGCCGGGCATGGAGCTGCGTGCCAAGTACACCCTGTTTACCGAAGGCTGCCGTGGCCACCTGGGCAAGCAGCTGATCAACGACTTCAAGCTGGATGAAGGCAAAGACCCGCAGCATTATGGTCTGGGCATCAAGGAGCTCTGGGATATTGAGCCGGATAAACACGAGCCGGGCCTGGTGGTTCACACCACGGGCTGGCCGCTGAGTGAATCCGGTTCCACCGGCGGCTCCTTTCTGTACCACCTGGAAAATGGCCAGGTGTATGTGGGCCTGATTACCGACCTGTCTTACTCGAACCCGCACGTGAGCCCGTTCGAGGAGTTCCAGCGCCTGAAGCATCACCCGGAAATCAAAAAATACCTGGAAGGCGGCAAGCGCGTGGCCTATGGCGCCCGCGCCATCACCAAGGGGGGCTACAATGCCCTGCCGAAAATGAGCTTCCCGGGCGGCCTGCTGCTGGGTTGTGACGCTGGCACCCTGAACAGCTCCAAGATCAAGGGCTCTCACACCGCCATGAAATCCGGCATGCTGGGTGCCGAAGAGGTGTTTGCAGCACTGAAAGATGGCAAGGAAGGCGAGGAACTGACCGGTTTTGCCGAGCGATTCGAAAACAGCTGGTTGTTCAAGGAGCTGTACGCCGAACGCAACTTCGGCCCGGCCATGCACAAGTTCGGCAACATGATGGGCGGCGCTATTGCCTTCTTCGAGCAGAATATTCTGCGCGGCAGCCTGCCAATGACTTTCCACGACACCACGCCGGATCATGCCACGCTCAAGCCGGCGGCCGACTGCAAGAAAATCGATTATCCTAAACCGGATAATGTGCTGACGTTTGATCGCCTGTCCTCGGTGTTTATCTCCAACACCAACCACGAGGAAGACCAGCCGGTGCACCTGAAGCTGACGGACCCGGGCATTCCGGTTACCGAAAATCTGCCAAAATACAACGAGCCTGCACAGCGTTACTGCCCGGCCGGCGTGTATGAAGTGGTGGATGCGGATGACGGCAGTGGCAAGAAGTTCCAGATCAACGCGCAGAACTGCGTGCACTGCAAAACCTGCGACATCAAAGACCCGGCTCAGAACATCACCTGGGTGACGCCGGAAGGCGGTGGTGGACCGAATTATCCGAATATGTAAAGACATTTAGCCACTAAATCCACGAAAAAACACGAAAAACAGCAAAAGCGTTTATTTTTTAGTGTTCTTTAGTGGGTTTCGTGGCAAAAAACATTTGATCTTTATCGGTTAAACATAAAAAAACGGCTCCCTCGGGAGCCGTTTTTCGTACAACCGTGAAAAGCGATCAGTGAGCGTGACCGTGCTCTTGCTCTTCTTCGGTTGCTTCGCGGGCTTCTACTACTTCTACGTCGAAGTGCAGAGTTTCACCAGCCAGCGGGTGGTTGGCATCGATGGTAACGTTTTCATCGCCAACTTCTACCACACGCACGATCTGGGGGCCGCCCGGAGTCTGAGCCTGGAACTGTATGCCCGGCTCGATGGTGTCCACGCCTTCGAATGCAGAACGCGGCACCGGCTGGATCAGCTCGTCGTTAACTTCGCCGTAGCCTTCACCCGGCTCTACAGACACTTTTGCCTGGTCACCAGCGTTCTTTTCTTTCAGCGCACTTTCCAGTCCACCGATAATGTTTTGTGCACCTTCCAGGTAAGACAGCGGCTCACGGCCTTCTACGCGGGAGGAATCCAGTTCTTCTCCCTGGTCGTTAGTGAGCGTGTAATGGATGGTGACAACACGAGGTTGGGCCATGTGATCTCCTTGCGTGTCGCAATGACTGTGTATTTGAGTAAAAAGGGCAATCGAAAGTGATCATGAACAGCCAGACTGCACAGAGGGACTAACGACCACCTGCCTCGTTAAGAGCCAGGCTCGATAACAAGCATGAAAACGCAGTTTAACAAGTGAAAGACTGCGTTTTCTACCTTATTTGTGGAGACGCGTTTTGGCTTTTCAACCGTGCTGGCCAATTTTCCAGAATTTTCTTTGGCTGACCACGCCCAGCCAGCGTTCGCCGTCCAGCTCCCGTTCTTCGGCCAGGTCCACCAGCTGATAAAACGCGGCAGACGGGAGACGAGCCTCAACACCCTCGCGCACCAGCACAACCGGGCGGGGTTCGTCCGTGTCTGGATACTGGCCCACCTGCAAGGGGTGTTCGGGCCCGATTTCCAGAGTCTCGCCCATGTTGGTAGTTACCGAAAGTACCTGCTCTTCGCCCTCTCCCGTCAGGGTCGGGGAATGGGCCAGCAGCGGTGTGTCTTCCACCTGAATACGCCATTTTTCCACCGGCGTTACCAGGTAGAACTGGCCATCTTCTTCACGTCTCAGTATGCGGGAGAATAGCCGGATTGCCGACTCACGGGGAATCGGGTGGCCCTGGTACACCCAGCGGCCATCGCGGGTAACGGTCAGATCCATGTCGCCGGTCAGTTCCGGATGCCAGGTTTCCAGTGGCGGCGTTGTGTCGCCGTGGCAGTCGACGCTTTTGGCGATGTGTTCCGGTTCCATAAACAACTCTCTCGCCGGCACTTGGCCAGCATCGGGTCAGGGCAAGAACTGGGTTTTGAGATCGGCGCAGCCAGGGCCCACCACCGGCATATCCAACACCACGGCTTCACCGGGCATGAATGGCAGGCCCCGGCGATGGGCATCTACCAACAGGGTTGCCAACGCACCCACCAGCGGCATGTGGGAAACAATCAACAGTGGCGATGTGAGCGGCTGCTCCAACAAGGCATCCAGGCATTTTCCCGGATCGTCATCCGGGGTAATGAAGGGTTTCTCTTCTACTGCGCAGTTCATCACTTCCGAGACAATCGCAGCGGTTTGCTGAGCCCGCAGCAGCGGGCTGCACCAGATGGCTTCAGGCCGGTACGGTGATTCCGCCAGCCGGGCAGCGACATCGGCCACGTCGCGCCTGCCGGTTTCAGTCAACTCCCGTTGCTGGTCATTGGTGTGCCAAGCGGCTTCTCCGTGGCGCATGATGATCAGGTGCATGCCGTCCTCGTCTGGCCTGGCGCCCACCGCCATTTACTGGCTGATGGTACGCGGAAGAATGAACTCCACATCCGAATTCTGCACGGCCATCATCAGGCTGCTGATAACGGCATTGATGGAAGCGCCTTCGTAGATAATTTCGTACAGTCCGCGAACCAGTGGCATGTAGATTCCGATAGCATCGGATTTTTCCCGGACCAGTTTCAGAGTATAGATGCCTTCGGCGACCTGGCCGAGTTCGCGAACAATGTCATCCAGCTGTTGGCCCTTACCAATGGCGTAGCCAACCCGGTAATTACGGCTTTTATTGGAAGTACAGGTGGCGATCAAATCGCCGACACCGGCCAGGCCCATGAACGTCATGGGATTGGCGCCCAGGCTGACGGCGAACCGGCTCATTTCCGCCAGCCCGCGGGTAATCAGCATGGCACGGGCGTTTTCACCCATGTTCAGGGCCGAACCCAGGCCGGCAACAATGGCGTAGATGTTTTTCAGAGCACCGGCCAGCTCCACGCCGTACACGTCCACATTGGCGTATACACGAAAATACTCGCAGCCCAGAAGCTCCTGCACCACCCGGCGAACGTCCGGGTCCTTGGCGGCGATCACCGTTGCGGTCAGCTCGCGGTTGACGATTTCGGCGGCCAGGTTCGGCCCGCTGAGCACGCCGGAGCGGCATCGGGGAATTTCTTCCAGAAGGATCTCGCTCATCAGCTTGAAGCCTTCTTCCTCGATGCCTTTGGTCAGACTGACTACCACCTGGTCATCGTGAAATTCCTCTTTGTGATCACGAATCAGCGAGCGAAAAGCTTTGGAAGGAACGGCGACAAACACCACGTCGGATGTTTGCAGCACGTCGGCCAGATCGGTAGTCGGGCGAATGTCGCCTTCCAGATGCACATCGGGCATGTAGCGTTTGTTCACGCCGGTGCTTCGAATCTGTTCGGCCTGGGCCGGATCTCGCATCCAGAAATGTACCCGGTGGCCATTCTCGCCCAGCACCTTGGCCATGGCGGTACCAAAGCTGCCACCGCCAAGCACTGCTACGTCTCGGGAATTCGCCCCCTGGCTCGGGGACGGAGAATTATCTGACATATCGTTTCCGTTTTGCTGTCGGGCAGCTTCAGGTGATAAAGCCGTGGCTCAGCCGGCTTCCTCACATTCCAGGGCACGCACCAGGTTCTTGAATTCTTCCCGGTTCTTGCTGTTCATGCCCATCAGTATCCGGTGGGCATCCAGCACCTTGTCTCTGACCTGTTGCTCGCTGGCTTTCAGCACCGGGATTTCTTCCAGCTCCTCGATACGCGAAGCCGGCTCCCGCACGATGATGAAAATCTTGTCGAACCCCATGGAGGTGACAATGCGAGTGATGTCAGGGTTGGTGGAAATCAGGGTAGGCAGGAAGTTGCTCTGTTTTTGAGCGGCCAGGGCGATCTTTGCCAGCAGGCCCAGGGTGGTGCTGTCTATGATTTCGGTTTCGGTCAGATCAACTACGACCGTTTTGAATTCCGGATCGCGGGTGATCGACTCGGCAAGATTATCCAGCGTTGAACACAGGTTCAGCCGGATTTCGCCGATAAACTTGAGGACGTATATCCCCTGCTTGTCTGCTTGCAGGATCTTATAACCAGCCATTTTACACACTGCCACTCAGTAAAGGACGTGTTACCCGACACTAGGGCGTATCGGTTACCGATACTAACGCGATATCGTCCGGCAGCTCCGAGATGTTATCCAGCCCCAGAGCCTCGCTCAGCGATGCGATAGTGTGACTACCTCCTGAAACGAGTTCAAGTAGTGTCTTCTCCTTTTCATCCAGGGACTTCGGCGGAAGAACCTCCAGAATCCCATCGGAAAACAGTATTAAACGAAACGGCTTGTCTAGTGAAATACGGTACACTTCCCATTCCGGTTTCTCAAAAATGCCGACAGGCAGGCCACTACCCTCCAGAAAATGGGTGTCGCCACCTTCAAATGAAATAATGGGCATGGGGAAGTGGGCGCCCACTGCGTAATCCAGCGTGCGCTCGGAAATGGTAATAATGCCGACAAACACAGTTACGTGTTTACCGAGACCTGTGTCCAGAAGCTCGGCATTGATGCGCTCCAGGAACAAATCCGGATGCAGGATTTCGGAGCTGGACTGGCGCTTCAGATTACGCTGCAGGCGGTTGGTCAGGTTTTTCAGCAACACAGTGACGAACGCTGAACTGGCCCCGTGGCCGGACACATCCGCAATATACACCAGCACCTTGTCGTCGCTGAGCTTGAAGTAATCCAGAAAATCGCCGCTGAGATACAGGGAAGGTTTAATCAGGTGGTCAACCTGCAGGCCTGACAACTTTAACTCATGATCCGGCAGCATTTTCAGCTGCACCTTGCGACCGGCGTTCTGGTCTGCACGCAGTTCGGAGATGCCCGAACGCAACTCCCGGTTGGTGTCTTCCAGCTCTTTTCGGTACAGCTGGTTCAATCGGTTGATGCGCACCCGGTCAAACAGCTTTTCGATCACATCATCGAGGGCGTGCTTGTCGTCCTGGCAGGGTTTGAGTACCACATCGGTTGCTCCCGCGCGCAGGGCCTCCACCACTTCGGTGCTGGATTCGCTGTTCGAGCAGGCCACCACGGGAATGAACCGGCTGCCGCCGTCCAGCTCGGCACACAGCTGGCGAATAGCTTCCGGCGGCAGGTCGGCAAAGATGACATCAGGCCAATCGTCGTCGCCGTTAGCGATGGCGTCGCCGGGCTCGGCCCGACCGGTCACATAAAAGCCCTTGGACTCCAGATACCGGGACAAATCGGCCCGCGCCTGTTCATCGGCGTCGATAATCAGAATGCGCTCGGTGCGCGATGTCATGTTGGTTGCCCTAACCCGCCAGCAGTAAAAGAAAAATTAACAGTCTATCGCCTATTCTGGCATGCCTCTGTGATATAACAAGCCGGTGAGATCAATTCAGGAGTATTCCAGCCCATGAGACGCGCGGTCAACGATCTGCTCGGAGCCTACGACAAGCTGATTATGGACCCGGTACACGGCGGCATTCCGCTGTATCGGCACGAAATCCAGGTGATTGACCACCCGCTGTTCCAGCGGTTGCGCAACATTTGCCAGAACGACATTCTGAGCCTGGTGTTTCCCGGCGCCACCCACTCCCGCTTCCTTCATAGCGTGGGCGTGATGCATGTGGGCACCCGCATGTTCCGCTCAATGATTGATGCCTACCTGCGGGAACGGCAACTGAGCGAACATACCGACCTGGGCCTGAGCCAGCTCGATGCCATCGATTACCTGGCCAAAACCATTCGTCTGGCCTGCCTGCTGCACGACAGCGGCCATTCCAGCTTCTCGCACCAGTTCACCCAGGCCCAGCGCATCCGCGAGCTGATGTCCCGGCCCGGGCGCTTCCGGGATTTGTGGCAAGGGGTCGACTACCACGCCTACTTTGCCGAAGAACCGGACGAACTCGAGCACGAACACTACTCCGTGCGTGTGGCCCACGATGTACTCTCCGCAGTCGATCTTGAGAGCGCCGGGCTGCATGCGGTTGATGTGATTGGCATTATGGAAACCACACAGGTACAGCCAAGCGAGGCGTTCTGCCGGCACGCGGAAACCTTCTGGAAATTCATCGCCGGCAATGATGCCGTCGCCGGCCGCATCCCTGCTGACAACATCCCGCAGCTGGTGATGGATCTGCTGGCGTCCATCGTGTCCGGTGAGATTGACGCCGACAGGGCCGATTACATGCTGCGCGACGGTTTTCACAGCTCTGTGACCATCGGTGGCTTCAATCTGGACCACCTGCTGAGCAACCTGCGATTTGGCTGGGAAGTGACCGAACCCTGGATGGGCCTGGCCATTACCGAGAAAGGTTTGGGCGCGCTGGAAGATTTCGTGTACAGCCGCTACCAGATGTACCGCAAGGTGTACGCCCACAAGACGGCGCTGGGCTTTGACTGGCTACTGCGCGAGGCGATCAATGAAGTGCTGGAGGACCCGGATAATTTCGAGTGGATCGATACCTGCCTGAGCGATATGCGGTATTTTGCCGAGCTGACCGACAACTTTTTCTGGGAAGCTTTCCGCAAGGTGGCCCGCAAGCACCCGAAAAGCTATTCCTTCTGTATCGTCAACCGCGTCAAACTCAATCACCTGGATACCCGGGAGAACCTGGACGCGGAGGGCATCAGCCGTTACAGCCAATGGCTGGCCGGAGAACTGGCATTGAACCCCGCCAACGTGGTGACCTGTTCCATGCGGGCCCGTTTTTCCAACATTCAGGACAACTTTGACGGCATCAAGGTACTGCAGCGCCACCCGATCAGCCGCGAGCGGTCATTGAAACGGATTACCGATGTCAGCGCGTTTTTCTCGAAATTCGGTGACGGCACCATTACCCACTTCTATCAACGGCCGGAAGTGGATAACGGTGCACCAAAAGAATTGACTGAATGACCGGGACGATTACCCGGTCATTTCTGCAACCAGCTTTTCAGCGCTTTCCCAGGCCCCTTCCACGCGGCCACCGGCCAGCCAGTCTCCGGCCAGGCCAATGCCCTGCTCCCGGTCCAGCAGGTAACCCGGGCAGGCGCCGTCGGTGGAGCGGGCATAGAGCCAGCGGTGGCTCAGGGTTTCAGCCACCGCGCCCTGGTAGCCGGTCAAATCCCGAAATGCTCCGACCAGTCGCTCGGCCACCAGGTCCGGCTCGGTATCCAGATGATGCCGGGTCCATTCCGGTGTGGCATGCAATACCCACCATTGCCCACCATTGGAGCGCCCGGGCTTGGAGGCATTATTAGCCACCCAGTAGAGCGTGTCGCTGTTGGGGCGCATGCCCTCATAGGCCATGGGCACCTGCTGCTCCAGCCTTGCCGCCACCGCCCAGCACGGCAGCATGTGGCCGGCAGCATTCGCCACCCGGTCCGCCAGCGGGGTCAGGCCGCTATCGGCCAACAGCTCACCGGCCTGGGCCGGCGGCGCAGTGATGACAACCTGGTCAAAATGACCCTGGTTCTTGCCATCCGTACACACCAGCTGCCACCGGCCCGAATCCGGCAACAAGCGCTTGATGCGCACCTGTGACTGCAACTCCACATGGCGCGACAACGCCCGGGAAATAGCGGTCATGCGCGGGGTGCCCACGTAGCGTTGTTCTTCGGGAAACGGCTGCCATCCGCTTTCCGGGTGTTGAAAGCCGAAACGTCCCGGCCAATGGGCAAAATGCTCATCGCCCGCCCATTGGCCCAGAAACTCACGGAAAGCCGGATTACGGATAGTGAAATACTGAGCGCCTATGTCCACCGAACCGTCGTTGCCCACGCGCTTGGCGGACAACCGCCCACCTGGCCCGCGGCTCTTGTCGAACACCTGCACCCGGTGCCCCTGCTGCGAGAGAAAAATAGCAGCGGTCAACCCGGCCACCCCTGAACCGATGATCGCGACCTGGCGTATAGCTGGGTTATCTGATGTAACTTTTGGCATGATGAAATATGACCCGAGTAAATAACTGGCTGACAAACATTCTAAGATGGTTCGATTCCGAAGCGGGATCAGATCACCTGGACGTCAGTTCCAGACGCTTCAATATGCTGCGAGTGCTGCCGTTTATCGGCCTGCACCTGGCCTGTTTGCTGGCTTTCGTGACCGGAGTCAGCACCTTTGCGGTGGTGTTTGCCATCGCATTTTTCCTGATTCGCATGTTTGCCATTACCGGCTTCTACCACCGGTATTTTTCCCATAAAACCTTTAAAACCAGCCGTCCGGCACAATTCATATTCGCCGTGATCGGCGCCAGTGCGGCCCAGCGAGGTCCATTATGGTGGGCCGCCCATCACCGCCATCATCACCAGTATTCCGATCAACCCGAAGACCTGCACTCCCCCCATCAAGGCGGTTTCTGGTGGTCGCACGCCGGTTGGTTTACCTGTGACGCCGGATTCGCCACCAACGAGAAGCGCGTGCGCGACTGGCTGAAATTCCCTGAACTGCGCTTTATCAACCGCTTCGACACTCTGGTGCCGGCGCTTTTCGCGGTACTCATTTACTTACTGGGCGAGGCATTGGCCACCTGGGCGCCACAGCTGAACACCAACGGTTTCCAGTTGCTGGTGTGGGGTTTCTTCATTTCCACCGTCGTTCTGTTCCACGCCACTGTTTCCATTAACTCATTACTGCACGTGTGGGGCAAACGCCGGTTCGAAACCGCCGACGACAGCCGCAACAACTTCTGGCTGGCACTGATTACCCTCGGTGAAGGCTGGCACAACAACCACCATCGCTGGCCCCGCTCTGTGCGCCAGGGCTTCCGCTGGTACGAAATCGACATCACCTGGTACGGGCTTTGGGTGCTGTCCAAGATGGGCATTGTCTGGGACCTTAATCCCATACCCGCCCATATTCAGGAAGAAACCCGGCAACTCGACGAAGCGAGGAGGAAACGCCAATGACGACCGCCTCTAGTATTGAAGTGGGCTCGCACAACGCCGCATTGCCAAAAGTACTGGACGACTTTCGCCGGCTGTTCAACGAACTCGACAAAGGCAATCTACAAAAATTGCCAAGTGTGTACGGCGAGGATATTCGTTTTCAGGACCCGTTTGGCGAAGTACAAGGCATCGACGCCCTGACCGAATATTTCGCCGGCGCCTATAAAAACGTGATCCGTTGCCAGTTTCGGTTTCAGGAACCCGTGGTGGAAGGCTGCTGGTGCACCATCCCGTGGGTGATGGAACTGCAGCACAAACGTATTCGGGGCGGTCAGCGCATTTGCGTGGACGGCATCAGCCATCTGGAAATCCGCAACGGGCGTGTGCGCTACCACCGGGATTACTTTGACGCCGGCCAATTGCTGTATGAAAACCTGCCGGTGATGGGCCGCATGGTCCGCTGGATCAAGGAGCAGGCAGGATGAGCACACGATTGCAGTCAGCATCCAACATCTGGCTCACCGGCGCGTCTTCCGGCATCGGCGAAGCAATGGTGCGCGAGCTGGCCGGCGCTGGCCACAGGCTGGTGGTTACCGGGCGCCGGCAGGAAGCGCTGGACGAACTCGCCGTACGCCACCCGGGAAGCATTGAAACGGCGGCGGCAGACACCACCGACCGCGAGGCCCTGGCAGAAATCAGTCCGAAGCTTGGCCATTTCGGCGACCTGGACATGGTCATCCTGAACGCCGGCACCTGCGAATACCTGGACGTGGCGGAATACGACAGCCAGGTCATTGAAGCCAACATAAACACCAACGTGTTGGGCACCGCCCGCTGCCTCGACATCGCTCTGCCCGCCCTGCGCGCCACCCGGGCCAGGGGCAAACCGGCTACGTTGGTGATTGTCAGCTCCTCGGCCTGGTGGTTCCCGTTCGGCCGGGCCGAAGGCTATGGCGCCTCAAAGGCAGCACTCAGCTATTTTGCCCACGCCCTGCGCGCCGATCTGGCCGCCGAGGGCATTGATGTGGTGGTGGTCTCACCCGGGTTTGTGAAAACACCGTTGACCGACCGAAACGACTTTCCCATGCCCTTTATCGTCAGTGCCGAGGACGCCGCACGGCGCATTCGCACGGGGCTCGAGAAAGGTAAAACCGAAATCGCCTTCCCCCGGCGTTTCACCTGGCTGCTACGCTTGCTGGGCGCCCTGCCACAACCGCTGATCGACCGCATGGCCGCCAGCATGGCCCGCAAGGCCGGATAACCTTTTTGGACACCTCTAAAGTTGTTAACCCCAGATTTGGTAACCCCAATTGACAAGGAATTGCACGAATGAACCAGGAACGCCAGCGTATTGCTGTCATCGGTGCCGGAGTGTCCGGCCTCACGGCAGCCTGGCTGCTTAGTGAAAAGCACGACGTGGAACTGTTCGAAGCCGGTGACTACGCCGGTGGCCACACCAACACCGAGCAAGTGGAAGCCGGTGGTCGCACCTGGCCGGTGAACACCGGCTTCATCGTGTTCAATGATTGGACCTACCCCGGCTTCATCAAACTGATGGACCGCCTGGGCGTGGCTTCGGAAGTGAGCGACATGAGCTTCAGCGTCGATTGCCACAACTCCGGTCTCCAGTACAACGGCACCAGCCTGAACACCCTGTTTGCCCAGCGCAAAAACCTGTTCAAGCCGGCGTTTTTAAAAATGATCCGGGAAATTCTGCGTTTTAACCGGGAAAGCCGAGCCGATCTGGCCGCCGGCGACATTCCCGGCGGGGAAACTTTGGGCCAGTACCTGGACCGCAACGGCTACAGCCAGTATTTCCGCAACTACTACATCGTGCCCATGGGCGCGGCCATCTGGTCCGCGCCGGAGATCGTGCTGGAGCAGTTCCCGATCCGCTTCTTCCTGCAGTTCTTCAACAATCACGGCATGCTGTCCGTGGATGATCGCCCCACCTGGCGGGTGATTTCCGGTGGCTCGGCCACCTATGTTGAGCGCATGATGGACCGCCTGGGCGAGCGCACCCACCTGAACAGCCCGGTGTCCGCCATCGAACGAGACGAAGATGGCGTCACCGTCAGCGTGAACGGCCAGCAGCACCGGTTTGATCAGGTCATTCTCGCCTGCCACAGCGACCAGGCCCTGGCGATGCTTCAAGACCCCACGCCCGAGGAACAGGACATTCTCGGGGCCATCGGTTACCAGAAAAACGACGTGGTACTGCACACAGACGCCAGCGTGCTGCCCTCCAACCGCCGGGCCTGGGCCGCCTGGAACTACATGATTCCGGCCACGGCCGAACAGCCGGTGTCCGTGTCCTACAACATGAACATTCTGCAGAACTTCCACACCGCACCGGAAACCTTCTGCGTGACTCTGAACCGCAGCCACGACATTGATCCGGACCGCGTCATCAAGCGTTTCGAATACGACCACCCCGTGTTTACCATGGATGCGGTGGCCGCCCAGGAGCGTTATGACGAAATCGGCAACCGTAACCGCACCCACTTCTGTGGCGCCTACTGGTTCAACGGCTTTCATGAAGACGGCGTGCAAAGCGCCCTGCGGGTAACCCAGGCGTTCGGGGTGGAGCTTTAAAATGACCACTGAATGGCTGGAAGGAACTATAAGACATCGCCGCAAGTTGCCGGCCAGGCACGATTTTCAGTACGATATCGGGATGCTGGCACTGGACCTGGACGACTGGACAGCCCTGCCCCGCTTCAGCCCGTTCCTGTCCGCCGGGCGTTTCAACTGGGTCAGCCTCTACCGGGAAGACTACCTGGACCCGGAGGTGCCCAGCCTTCGCACCGCCGTTCAGCAGCGAGTGAAAGCGGCCACTGGCTGGCAGCCAGACGGCCCCATTCAGCTACTCACTCATCCTCGCTACCTGGGTTATATCTTTAACCCGGTGAGCTTTTACCTGTGCTACCAGGCCGGCCAACACCCGGAGAACGGCGACGTGCCCCGGGCCATTCTGGCGCAGATCACCAACACTCCCTGGAAAGAGCGCCACGTGTACTGCCTGGAGTGCCAGCACCCCGGCCCCGGCAGTAAAGAAGACTGGCAAACCGAGCGTTTTGCCTTCTCCAAACGCTTCCATGTGTCGCCGTTCAACGGCATGAACCAGCACTATCAATGGCTGTTCAGCTTCCGCGGGCCAGACCTGCGCATTCACATGAACGTGCGCGAAGATGAACGTAAACATTTTGATGCCACTTTGGTGGTCCGGCGCAGCCCATTTGATCGTAAAACCTTCCACAACAGCCTGGTGCGTTTCCCCCTGGAAACCATCAAGGGAACGGCGGGTATCTACTGGAACGCCCTGAAGCTGAAGCTCAAGGGCGCTCACTTTTATACCCACCCGGACAAACTGGCCTCTGACGACTCCAGCTACCGCAAGGGCAGCGACGATCAGGGCCAGGATGTCACCGAAACGCCAGGCAGGAACAACGCGAACAACGATCAGCCAGCAAGGGTAAGCTCATGGAGAACCTGAATACGTCATTCAAAACCGGCACCGACACCGTGCGTTTGCCGTTGATCAGCCGCATTGCCCGGCAACTGGTGTGCAAACAGTTTGAAGGCTTGAGCCAGGGCACTCTGGTAGTGAGGGAAGCAGGCTTTGAGAACCGGGTATTCGGCGATGCCGATACCCGTTACCCGCACGCCGAACTGGTGGTCCACAATCACGGCACCTGGCGCGACCTGGTCACCGGCGGTGGCATTGGCGCCGCCGAAGCCTACGTGGCCGGCGACTGGAGTTCACCCGACCTGACCGCCCTGCTGCGCTTTTTCAGCCGCAACATCGACACCCTGAACGCTTTCGAAGACAAATTCGCCTGGATCAGCAAGCCTGCGCTTAAAGGCCTGCACTGGCTGAACCGTAATACCCCGGAAGGCTCCCGCAAGAACATCAGCGCCCACTACGACCTGGGCAACGAGCTGTTCAAACTGTTCCTGGACCCCACCATGATGTATTCCTCCGCCATTTACCCGCGCGAGGATGCCTCACTGGAAGAAGCTGCCGTACACAAGCTTGACGTTATCTGCCGCAAGCTGGACCTGCAGCCTGATGATCGGGTTGTGGAAATCGGTACGGGCTGGGGAGGTTTTGCCATCCACGCGGCCAAACATTACGGTTGCCATGTCACCACCACCACCATTTCCAGAGAACAGCTGGAGCTGGCGAAAGCGCGGGTTAAAGCCGAAGGTCTGGAAGACCGCATCACCCTGCTGTTTGACGACTACCGGGACCTGCAGGGCCAGTTTGACAAGCTGGTGTCCATCGAGATGATCGAAGCGGTGGGCCCGCAGTTTCTGGAAAGCTACCTGCAGCAAATCGGCGCCCTGCTCAAGCCAGATGGTCTGGCGCTGGTACAGGCCATCAACATGCCGGAACAGCGCTATGCCCGCGCCCTGAAAAACGTGGACTTCATCCAGCGTTACATCTTCCCGGGCAGCTTTATTCCCTCGTTTGGCGCCATTCTGGAGGCCATGCGCACAGGGTCCGATTTGGTGCTGACCCAGGCCGAAGACTTTGGCTTCCACTACGCCCGTACCCTGAACGACTGGCACGCACGGTTCAGAGCCAAACGCAGCGAGTTACAGGAACTGGGTTACGACCAGGCCTTCCAACGCCTGTGGCACTTCTACTTTGCCTACTGTGAGGCGGGCTTCAGCGAACGGGCCATTGGCGTAGCTCATTTGTTGATGGCGAAACCGGCCAACAAACGGGCGAACATCATCAGCTTATGATCACCTCAGAAACCCATCGCAACGTACTGAATTTCATCCTGTTCCAGACAGGCTGGCTGGTGTGCGTACTGTTTCCAAGCCGGTGGTCCGTGGCGGTGATTGCGGTGTTATTGATTGCCCATTTCACGCTGGTTAGCCAACGGCGGTTCTCTGAGCTCCAGTTCATCGGCCTGGGGCTGGTACTGGGTAGCCTGATGGATACCCTCTGGTTCCGCGCCGGCGTACTGGGCATTGCCGGAGAGGAAGAAGCGATTCTGGCCGCACCGCCCTGGCTGGTAGCCATCTGGGCGATCTTCATGACCACCCTGTGCCACTCCCTGTATTGGGTCGGCCGCACCAAATGGCTACCGTTTGTGCTGGCGCCCGTTGCCGGGCCGTTTGCCTACTGGTCGGCCAGCAAGCTGGGCATCGTCACCCTGCCCGACACCCTGGTGTCGTTGGCCGCGATGGCGGTTGGCTGGCTGGTGCTGTTTCCACTTTTGCTTTTTATTCGCCGGGCCCTTTACACGGAGCTTGAAGCCGCATGAACCACTCGAAGCTGTCTGTGGCCTGTTTGGCCTCCCTGCTGCTATCACCGATGGCACTGGCCGGAACGTTCGAGTTCCAGGGCCAAGCCATCGCGGATAACGGCGACACGCTCTACACCGAGCACCATCAAATGCAGGGTGAATGCAACGCAGGCAGCTTCGCCCCGACTCAGCACCGGGTAGAATACCGCAGCCCGGCCGGCGAAGCGTTTGGCGAGAAACAACTGGCGTTCGAGCGCAGCCCACTGATGCCGGTGGTCAGTTTCACCCAGCCGAAATTCGGCGAGCAAATGGATATTCGCTACAGCGCAAACAATCAAGTCAACATCGACTGGCAAACCCCGGAAGGTAAGCGGCAACGCTACTCAATCGGCATTCCCGAGCAGCTGGTGGTGGATTCCGGCTTTGATCACTTTGACCGCCACCATTCGTTATCAGGTAAACCGCTACCCGGACTGCCCGCTGCTGCCCTGAGTGATTGGTTTATGCTGCGGCCACCCGCCTTGTGGGTATGGTAAACTCGCGCGCAAACCGACCCAGAGGACCGACACACCCATGATGTTTGTTTCTTTCAACGTCAACAGCATTCGCACCCGCCTGCATCAGCTCCAGGCCGTGATCGACGAACTGAACCCGGACTTCATCGGCCTGCAGGAAACCAAGGTCACCGACGAACAGTTTCCGGCAGATGACATCCGTAACATGGGTTACCACGTGCACTTCCACGGCCAGAAAACCCACTACGGCGTGGCCCTGCTCTCCCGCCAGGAGCCTGAGAACGTGGTCAAAGGCTATCCCTGGGATGGCGAGGAAGCCCAGAAGCGGCTGATTACCGGCCAGTTCACCGTTAACGGTGAGCGCCTGACTGTGATCAACGGCTATTTTCCCCAGGGCGAAAGCCGGGACCACCCGATCAAATTCCCCGCCAAGGAAAAATTTTACGCCGACCTGATGAGCTGGCTGGACCAGCTGAAAGACCAACCCGGCCAGATCGTGGTGATGGGCGATATGAACATTTCCCCCACCGACAAGGACATCGGCATCGGCGCCGACAACGCCAAGCGCTGGCTGCGCACCGGCAAGTGCAGCTTCCTGCCGGAAGAACGGGAATGGTTGGCACAGGTAGAACAACGGGGTTTTACCGATGTATTCCGCCACCTGCACCCGGACGAGGCCGACACCTTCAGCTGGTTTGACTACCGCAGCCGCGGCTTTGAGCGTGACCCCAAGCGAGGCCTGCGGATTGATCTGATCATGGCCAGCGACAATCTGCTGCCCAAGGCGAGTAGCGCCGGCGTAAGCTACGACATTCGCGGCATGGAGCGCCCTTCGGACCACTGCCCGGTCTGGGCCAAATTCGAGCTATAACGCTTATAGCTAACGTAATGTCCGTGCCCGGCTCCACAGCCGGGCAAATCTGTTATTATTGCCCTCCGATATAACCTTATACCTGAAAACCTTCATCCGGAGACGACGATGATTGATATCGCCTGGAGCCAATTCACCCCCGGCGCCGCACTGACCGGTGGCCTGCTGATCGGCCTGGCTGCTGCCGCCTTCCTGTTGCTGAACGGCCGTATTGCCGGCATCAGCGGCATTCTGGGCGGGCTGCTCACCCCACGGAAAAACGACATTCTCTGGCGCATAGCCTTCCTGGCTGGTTTGATCGGCGCACCGATACTCTGGGCCCTGGCCAGCGAGTTGCCACCCATCGAAATCAACGCTGGCTACCCGGCCATCATCCTTGCCGGCCTGCTGGTGGGCATCGGCACCCGTTATGCCTCCGGCTGCACCAGCGGCCACGGCGTGTGCGGCCTGTCCCGTTTGTCCCCGCGTTCGCTGGTTGCCACCCTGAGTTTCATGGCTCTGGGTTTTGGCACCGTGTTTATCAGTCGTCACGTACTGGGAGCCTGAGCCATGAAATACAACATTGCTTCGCTGCTGGCCGGCCTGATCTTCGGCCTGGGCTTGATTGTTTCCGGCATGGCGAACCCGGAAAAAGTACTCGGCTTTCTGGACATCGCCGGTGCCTGGGACCCGTCGCTGGCATTCGTAATGGCCGGAGCCATTATCGTGGGCGTGGTTGCGTTCACCGTGGCTCGCAAACGCACGCTGTCATTCCTCGGTTTCAACATGACACTGCCGGCCAACAACCGCATTGAAAAACGGCTTATCATTGGCAGCATGATGTTCGGTATCGGCTGGGGCATTGCCGGTTTTTGCCCGGGCCCGGCACTGGTCGCGCTCGGCGCCGGTGAAGCCAAAGGCGTAGTATTCGTGGCCTCTATGGTTGCCGGTATGGTGATCTTTGAACTGTTCGAACGGAAAAAAACCGCAAGCGCGCAAACGGGGATTGGCAACACACCCCGCAGCAAGGCAGCCTGATTGACACATCCTTAATGACGGGAGATTCCCATGGAAATCCGCACAATCGATGAAAACATCTCGGTAGCCCCGCAAATCGCGGTGGAAGACGTCGCCGAAATCGCCAAGCTGGGCTTTAAAACCCTGGTCGCCAACCGCCCGGACCGGGAAGAGCCCGGCCAGCCGTCCATGGCCGACATGGAAGCAGAAGCCAAAGCCGCTGGCCTGAATTGGGTCTACATGCCGGTGGAATCCGGCAATATCACCGACCAGGACGTGGACAACTTCGCGCCCATGATCCGCGATGCCGAAAAGCCCGTATTCGCTTTCTGCCGTTCAGGCACCCGCTGTACCATTCTCTGGGCCCTGAGCAGCGCCCGCGAGCACCAGCCGGAAGAACTTTTGTCCAAATCGCAGAACGCCGGTTACGATATTTCCGGCCTCGTTCCGCGTATGATGCAACAGGCTCAAAAACCCTAATTTTCAGACAAGCGGATAATGTCCATGCCCTACACAGGAACCGAAAATTTCAGCCACAACCAGCCGGAACGTATTGGTGTGCTCGTCACCAATCTGGGAACGCCAGACGCTCCGACCACCCCGGCCCTGCGCCGGTACCTGGCCGAGTTTCTGTGGGATCCCCGGGTGGTGGAAGTGCTCCGGCCAATCTGGTGGATGATCCTGCACGGCGTGATTCTGCGCATTCGTCCGAAGAAAAGCGCCGAGGCTTACGCCAGTGTCTGGGAGCCGGAAGGCTCGCCGCTGCTGATCCACACCGCCAACCAGGCCGAGGGCATCCGCGACGCTCTGAAGAAAAAGTACGGCAACAACGTGGTGGTCGGCTTTGCCATGCGCTATGGCAATCCGTCCATCAGCAAAGTGCTGCAGGAGATGCAGCAACAGGGGGTGCGCAAGCTGGTGGTGCTGCCGCTGTACCCGCAGTATTCCGCGTCTACCACCGCGTCCACCTTTGATGCCATCTCCGCCGACTTTACCCGCCGGCGCTGGCTGCCGGATTTCCGGTTTATTTCCCATTACCACGATTACCCGGCCTATATCGAAGCCATGGCCAAACACATCGAGGACTACTGGGAGAAAAACGGGCGCAACGAGAAGCTGATTCTCTCCTACCACGGCGTGCCGCTGAAATACCTGCTCAAGGGCGACCCGTACCACTGCGAATGCCACAAGACTTCGCGCCTGCTGGCCGAGCGCCTGGGCCTGGGCAAAGACGAGTACATGACCACCTTCCAGTCCCGCTTTGGCCGGGAAGAGTGGCTGCAACCCTACACCGATGAAACCCTGAAGGCCCTGCCGGGCAAAGGCGTGAAATCGATTGATGTGTTCTGCCCCGGTTTCTCTTCCGATTGCCTGGAAACCATCGAGGAAATCAACGAGGAAAACCGCGAGTACTTCATGGAAGCTGGCGGCGACGGTTTTGGCTACATCCCATGCCTGAACGCCACGCCCGGGCATATTGATGCGCTGGTGCAATTGGTGGAAGATAACCTGCAGGGTTGGGCCGTGCCGGATAACAACCCGGACGAGCTGAATGCTCGTGCCGATCGCGCCAAAGAGCGCAAAGAGGCAACGTTTCCCGGCCGTACAGACATCTGACGCCTCACAACGCCGGAACACCGCACCGCCATGAAACTGAACTGTGACCTGGGAGAAAGCTACGGCGCCTGGCAAATGGGCCAGGACGAACGCGTGATGCCGCTGATCGACATGGCCAATGTGGCCTGCGGCTTTCACGCGGCCGACCCCATGGTCATCCGCCGTACCCTGGCCCTGGCAGCGGAACATGGTGTGGAAGTGGGAGCCCACCCCTCATACCATGATCTCCCCGGCTTCGGGCGGCGCTCGATTCACCACACCCCGGAAGAAATCGAAGCGTTGATGCTTTATCAACTCGGTGCGCTGGAAGGCATGTGCCGCCGTGAAGGCCTGCGTATTAGCTACGTAAAACCCCACGGTGCGCTCAACAACGACATGATGCGCAACCCGGAACTGCTGAAGGCCGTGCTGCGCTCGGTACGCTGCTTCCGCGAAGGCCTGCCGCTGATGATCCCGGTCACCAACCGCTATCGTGAACACCAGGCCATGGCCGCCGACATTGGCGTGCCCCTGCTGCTGGAAGCCTTCGCTGACCGCGCGTATGACGACGAAGGCCAGCTGGTTTCCCGCCGGCAAGCTGGCGCCGTGCACGAAGACCCGGCACTGGTGGTCAAACAGGCCCTGAGCTTTGCCCGCGATGGCGGCGTTTACAGCGCCACCGGCAACTGGCTGACACTGCCCGCCGACAGCCTGTGCGTTCACGGCGACAACGACGCCGCGCTGGAAGCCATTCGCGCCATCCGACAGGCGTTCACCAACCCGGAATCATGATTGAAGCCGCTGGTGAAGATGCGCTGCTGATCCGGTTTGGCGATGCCATCGACAGTGCCCTGCCCGCGCAAATCGCCGCCCTGTGCCAACGTATTGAAGCCCTGGAATTGCCCTGGCTGGTAGACCTGGTGCCGTCCTACACCACGCTGCTGGTGATTTACGACCCAGTTGCCGTCAATGTGTTTGAAGCCAAAGCCCGGCTTCGCCCTTTAATCGCCAGCCAACCGGAAACCACCGCCCCCGCAGCCAACTCACAGCAAGGCCGGCTGATTGAACTGCCGGTATACTACAGCGAGGAAACCGGCCCGGACCTGGCCTGGATAGCCGAACACACCGGACTCAGCAGCCAGCAAATCATCGAACGCCACACCGCCGAAACCTACCAGGTCTACGCCATCGGCTTTGCCCCTGGCTTCGGCTTTATGGGCCAGGTGGACCCGAGTATCGCCTGCCCCCGCAAGGACACGCCCCGCACCCGGGTACCCGCCGGCAGCGTGGGCATCGCCAACCGGCAAACCGCCGTTTATCCAAAGGCCTCCCCCGGTGGCTGGCAGCTGATCGGCCGCTGCCCGACGCGGCTGTTTGATGAAGTGAATCTCTCGTTGCTGAAAGTGGGCGACCAGGTGCGCTTCGTGGCCATTGGCAGAGACGAATTTCTGGCTCAGGGTGGGCAGTTATGAACACTCTGAAAGTCCTAAACCCCGGCATCAAAGCCACGGTTCAGGACCTTGGCCGCAAAGGCATTCGCTACCACGGCCTGGCCCGGGGCGGCGTGCTGGACCTGCGCAGCGCCGCCTGGGCCAACAAGCTGCTGGACAACGAGCGTAATGCCGCCTGCGTGGAAATCGTTTTGGGCGGGTTTCAGGCGGAAGCCCTGTCAGCCTGCGAAGTCTCAGTGACCGGCGCCTGGGCAGACGTCACGGTGAATGGTAAGCCCGTTGAGATGTGGCAGAGCCTGCAATTGGCGCCCGGCGATAAACTGGCCATCGGCCACGCGCGGAACCACCGGCTGATCTACCTGGCAGTGCGTGGCGGTTTCAAAACGCCCGCGTGGTTTGGCAGCCATTCGGTGGTGGAGCGGGAAGCACTGGAGGGGGCCGGGCCAATACAGGCCGGCGATTTGCTGCCGGCCGGTTTGCACCAGCCTATTCAGGGCGCGCCCCGTGTTGCCCCGCCCCAGGCCTGGCAGTGGCTTGAACAATCGCCGGTACTGGGCCTGATTCCCGGCTACCAATACCAGCAATTCCAGCCTGCGGACCTGCGCCGGCTGGTTACCAGCCAATATCAGGTATCGGATGACTCCGACCGGATGGGCTACCGCCTGACGGGAACACCGATGGCTCACCCGCCACCGGGTATTGTCTCGGAAGGGATTATCCCAGGCTCGGTACAGATACCCGGCGACGGCCAACCCATTGCCCTGCTGGCCGATTGCCAGACCATCGGCGGCTACCCCAAGCCCGGCGTGATCCCATCACTGGATTGCGGCCTGCTGGCGCAACAGCTGCCGGGCTCGGAAATCCGATTTGAATGGACAGACCCACTCACTGCGCAGAATCGGCGTCGTCTGTTTGAGCGGCAGTATCAGCAGACGGTTTGGAGCGAGAACGGTCGCTCTCTGCATTGGCGTTAGTGTCCAGATCCGGCACCGCCTGACAAAACGTGCATTCCTCGTTATCCACCAAAGCACCGCCCGTCTCTACATAGCGGATACGATGGCTGGCCTTGCCCCGGTTGGCAGACACGGCAAAACGCCGGCGCTCCCGCTCGGGAACTGTATTTTCAGAATCGTTGTCCGCCATGGGCGACCTCCTCGGAAGACTCAACTACGGCCCGGCGCCCCTTCAACGGTTTAACGGGCCAAAATCCGGCTGTCCTCACCGGTTAAAACCAACGCATTGGTGTCGTCAAGTTCAAACGACCGAACGTTTTGCAGCGCCTCCAGGAAACGACGCTCCTGGTTCATCAATGCTTCCGGGCACGCCATCATGGTGGTGGCGGCCTTTTCGATATTCAATGTCTGGTCTTCAATGGAGTACCGGGCGAAATACTGGTTGCAGGTCGCCTTACCCGCCACCCGGTTTTCCTCGGTAAAATTCAGCGTAACCCGGGAATTGTCGATGATTCCCTCGCCGTTGATGTCTTCCACCACCCATTGCTGCCCGGTGAGCTGGTCCACCGTTACAACGGCCTCCTGGTCTGGCTGTGTCGCACAGCCGGCCAGGGCTGTGGCGGCTAATGCGGTGAACAAAATCTTTTTCATGGGGCAATAATCCTGTGTTTATCGGCTCGTCAGCAGATTCTCCACTAATATCAAAGATAAGTGGGCATTAAAGACGACATTACCATGGGACTGTCGATCAACAAATCAGAATTCTCCGCCGAAGATTTTGAGCGCTTCGCAGCCAAGGTCCGCACGGACCTGACCGCCTTCGCCCGCATACTGAACCGGCCCGGCCATCGCCGTAACCATTACCAACGACGCCGCCCACCAGGCGCTGAGCTCGCTCTACACCGACCGCCTGATCATGACCGATCTGCGCCTGGGAGCGTTGATGGAATATTCCGAACAGGACGTGCCCACGGTGACCATCGAGTGTGGCGGCGCCCATGACGACCACGCCCATGAACTGGCCTACGACGGCCTTGTTCGCTACGCCTCACGGCCAGACGTGCTGTCGCTGGAAAAAACGGACTGGGACGTCGCCGTACTGCGCAACCCCATACGGGTGGAGCTGGCCGCCGATGCCAGCATCGAATACCGCCTGGAACCCAGCGGCCGTGCAGACATCACGCTACCGCCGGACATTGAACACCGGAATTTCGGGGTGGTTTCCCCGGGTGAACCGCTGGGATGGATTGGAGAGAAAGGCCTGAGCATTCTCACCGCCATCGGCCACAACCGGAGTGAGAACATGGAGAAAGTACTTCGGGTGAAGGATGGGCAACTCTACCCCGCCCAGGCGCTCAGGACATTCATGATCACTACCAACCCGTTGATTGCCAAGAGCGATTGCCTGTTTTATGCGGTTAAGGCATCGGGAGAGCCGATTTTTTGAGAAACGACATCAACCGCTGGCTCGTCACACCAAATCTTGTAACCGGTAACGATAAACCGGCGATTTGTAAAAATCATTTATCTGCATAGCGGTCTCTGGCCGGCAAGTTGGCAGGGCAAAGTTGTTGCTGATTAACACACCACCGGAATCTCTTTCAGCAGCCAGCTTTTGGGCAAGTTTACGCATGCCGTCCGTATGCAGGTAACAGACCAGCACGTCGGCGCCCGACAGATCTGCCTGAAGGAAGTTTTTTCGGCGGACCTCAAGATTATCCAGCCGGAACAGAGTCTTGAACAACACCGACACCAGCCATGGCACAAACGACACCTCGTACCCCACTATCTCTCTATCCGGGTACTTTTTCGCCAATGGGATCACAAGCCCTCCCCAACCACTGCCGAGATCATAGACAGAGCCAGCCGGGGCATCTTCCAGCATTTTGAAGATTGCGTCGCGCGCCTTCCCGGAACTCGGCATGGGCGATATGCCGACCCGGCAGGTGCTCCAGGCGATGGAAGTGCCAACGAGCAAGATGGCAGCTAACAAAGCGATCTCTAATGCAAGCAAAGGAGCTGGCTCCTACGGTTAAACACGAAGCTTTGCGACAATTTTAATTGTGAACTGCGATAAACTCCCTGAGACGCTGCAACTCTGCGCAAACTTCGTCCATGTAAACCAGTTTCACTTACTTGACCTCGGCGCATCGTGCTCGTTTTCGGTTGCCAGGCTATTGAGCCAGTTTGGACCTAATAAATTTTCAGCCGACAACAACAAAACGTCTGTATGATTCAACTTCCGATTTAATTTCTCTCAACCCAACGACGAATAAACTCCATAACCCGTGGGGCAGGAGTCCCGTTCCGGCGTCTGCGTACTTCCCCTAACATCCAACGATTATTCCGATAAATCAATGAGACTGTCAGCCGTTCAGGCTTAACCATGCGATAAATAAACACCTCCCCTTCGGCTACTCGCCTATCATATGAGCCCACGCAATGTTGCATAACTGCGCCCTCTTCCAGGAGATCCAACCAAGAAGTGATAGGCTCAATGCCTTTCGGGGCCGGAACAGGAGGCGTGGGATACTTGCCATGCCTTTGTGCGAGAGCCTCGGCCTGATCCTTCCTTACACCACTATTGAGCTGCCTTACCAGTCGGTCATGAAGACTTTGTAGAGCAGATCGGGATTTGACTCGACTCAATGGTTGAAGGTTGCCATTGGTCATCGTTAGCGTATCGCGAGTCATCCGGCAGACCCAACCAATGTCCAGAGTGGAGGAACGATTATTTACCAACGACAACATGCCAGGCCAGAGCGGTTGCCGATGCAGGCGGAGCAATCGTAGGTGATTCAAGTGAATATCGGGGTGGTGACGGAGTAGCTGGATAAACTCTGTATGGCGCAACGTTTCGAGCACATCCTCTAGCTCCCAAGGCAGAAGTGGCGAGAGTTCAATCCGGTTCACCGTGAATTCAGATAATAACTGCAGCGCTTTGGCATAACCAGGTAGAGGCGGGAGGGCCGTCGCCGGTACCCTCACGGGCTTTACCGACCAAAGTGAAGCAGTGATGAAGTACCGACAACTGACCCAGACACAACGATACCAGATTTCGGCCCTGCGTGTGGCCGGCAAAAGCCAACGACAGATCGCTGCAATGCTGGGCTGCCACAACAGCACGATCAGCCGCGAGTTGCGGCGTAACAGCGTTCATGGCTATGAACCAGAGATGGCGCAGCGTCAGGCGAACACCCGGCGTAGAACCGCCTTCAAGCGCCACAAACGAGTACAGTGGCTGACAGATTGGGTCTCTGAACGGCTGAAGGAACATTGGAGCCCTGAGCAGATTTCAGGCTTTATGCGCCGCATGAACATTCCAGTGCAAGTCAGCCACCAGTGGGTCTATGACTTGATCCATCGTGATCGTCTCCTGGGTGGTCGCCTTTGGCGCTGCTGCCGGCACCGGAATAACCGTGGTCGCAAACGCAGAGCGAAGGAGGCAGGCCTCGGTAAAATCCCGAATCGGATCGGTATTGAGTGCCGTCCCAACGAGATTGAACGTCGTGCCACGCTTGGCCACTGGGAAGGCGACACCGTGCTTCAGGGCCACAAGCAATCCGGCCTGGTGACACTGGTGGAGCGTCGCAGCGGTTACCTGCTCGCAGGCCGCCTGAAGCGGTTTACGGCCAACCAGACAACGCGCACTGTGATCAGGCTTTTGAAGCCAATCCGAGGTGCTGCGAAAACGCTGACACTGGACAACGGCAGCGAGTTTGCGGAACACGAACACGTGGCTAAAGAATTGGATCTGGCCGCCTATTTTTGTGACCCATACTGCTCGGGCCAGCGGGGCACGAACGAGAACACGAACGGCTTGCTGCGCCAGTACTACCCGAAAGGGACGAACTTCGCGAAGCTGTCTCAGACACACATCAACCGAGTGGTTGAGCAATTGAACAATCGGCCCAGAAAACGACTGGGCTACCAAACACCGGCGGAGGTGTTCTGGGGTGAATATTCCGGGGCACTATGAATGAGCGGTGCTGCGGTTATTGGTTGAATCCACGACTAATTTCACCAAGGATTTGCTCGCTGGCAGACCAATTATCTCAAGCATCGTGACTCGTTTCTGGGACAGTATGTCTTCAAACTCATTGAGCGAGAGCGATTGACGCTTAACGTAATTGACAACAAGAATAAACAAAAGCGGTGCACTGTCCGCAAGTTCACAGGCAGCGATCGAAGCAGCGCAGGCTTGGGCCAGTTCAAAATCCATCGCAGGCATTAGGCGAGCAACGTTAAGCACGGGTTCAGGAACACTATCGGAAACTCTTTTTCCTGAGTCACTTTCCAACGTAAATAAAGGGAGCCCTGGCGCTTCCAAAAACTGGCCTTCAGCTAAAACCGTGCTGTCGATTTTACTACACCAGTGTAAAGGGCGTCGCGAATCCCAGGTTTGCACGATAAGTTTTACGTTGTAGTTCAGGAAAGGACTGAGATCGAACAGGATTGCTTTCTCTGAAGTGCTCCATGCTGCCGTCCTCACTTGCTTATCTCCTGAACGAATTTAATAGTGCCTGAACCCGTGCCGCCACGGAGGCCGGATATTGAGAGACACCGCCGAACAAACCGGACGCCCGCCAGTTTTCGATATGTTGCTGCCAAAGCGGTCTGCATTCGGCTTCTGTTATGCTGATGTTTTCCGGCACTGACGAGAAAATCAGTGTTGCAAATTTAAAGCTGGGCTGTAATTTCTAATTTATTGGCGCTGACCTATTTTTTGCTACTAAAGCCATTAATGAGCTTTGCTAATTACCAAACGCTGTGACGACTTCGCGCACCCAATCAGCTTCAGGCTTGCCTTGCGGATGGGCTGCTACAACGCATTGAGTTTCGAGGCCATCTACCAAACGACAGCGACCGTATTGTTGAACATAGTGAAAATGGTCGCTTTCTTGAAGGTCCACCCCGTCAAGAAAAGGATCCGCCCAATCAGAACCCGTAAGAAATAATAAGCGAGAGGGACGATACGTGCGGAGCTCCAATTTAAACAAGTCGACACAACCGGCAAGCTGTGCCTGACAAAGTTTATTAGTCGGATTACCGCCCTCAGCAAGTGCTACTTTATAAAGATTCGACCATACGAGGTGTGAGGACCAATTCGCACATTCAGCATCAACAACATTAAGCCCCGCTGTAACATTTCTGATACAACGCCAAAATGCAGAACGCTTGGTATTATAGCCTTTGGTGGCACCCCAACAATCTGTAACCCAGCTCATGGGACACGTCTCATTACCCGCCACACTATCCTGAACAATTTCAGCATATTGAGAGGCCTTATCTGGCATTCGAAGCTCATCAGTGGATATGCCTTCCGCCCAGCCATTAACTGCACGTCCAAGTACCATCAGAGCGCCATCAAAAGCTTTCCCGGACATCGCGAGAAACCCTGTAACTTCGGGTACCAATTCTCCTTCTAACTTTTGACCAACGGGCATCTGTTAGTGGCCAATTAAAGTGACCCACTACTGGCCATTAATTTTGACCCACCTCCGAGTGGCCGTCAGGCCATAGAACCAGCTACTGTCCCCCGCTTTTATCGATGGCCGGGGGCATGTCAGTGAAG
>JABXHG010000187.1 GCA_013393545.1 Alteromonadaceae bacterium
ATACTTAAAATTCTTCCCAAATACTCTTTATTCTGCATCCGTTGGTGTCGGAATAACTGCGCCGTCATAGTTTTCCACCATGAAGTCCTGGATTTCTTGGGATTGCAGTACTTCCACTAATTTGTTTAATGCTTCGTTATCAACATCTTCTGAGCGAACAGCAACAAGATTCAAATACTCGGAATCTTCATCTTCCATAAACAAAGCATCTTCTAAAGGATTTAATCCTGCTTCAATCGCATAGTTTGTATTAATAACAACCAGTGCATCTTCTTCACTTTCATAATTCTCCGGCAAGAACGCTGGATCCACATCCGGATGGAAAGATAAGTTTAGAGGATTGTCCTCAATATCCTCAATCCTAGCCGATGACTTTTCCACATCTTCATCTAATGTAATCAATCCATTATTCTCAAATAAAGTTAAAATTCTGCCCTGATCTGCAATCGAGTTACTCAAAACAACTTCCGTTCCTTCTGGAATATCATCAATATCTGTAATATTTTGGGAGTAAACACCGATTGGCTCCACATGAACATTACCGATAGATTCTATTTCATAACCAGTATCTTCTACTGTCTGATCAAGGTAAGGCTGGTGTTGAAAGTAGTTCGCGTCTAAAGTGCCATCTGCTAAATCATCATTAGGGAAAACATAATCCTGGTACTCCTCAATATTTAATGTGATACCTTCTTCTTCTAACATAGGCCGAGCTTCTTCAAGAATCTCAGCATGTGGAACACTAACGGCTCCTACTGTAATTTCTGTATCAGAATCAGAACCAGAAGATTCATCATCGCCTCCGCATGCAGCTAAGAGAAGAATAAGACCAGCTGCGATTAAAAACATCAATTTCTTCATTTTGTACGCCCCTTTTACTTTTTTATTATGTGAATCAAGCCTAACTTGAATACCATCTTTATCAAATTTAACGTTTATCCAATTTCCTTGTAATAGCATCTCCAATAAATTGGAAAATAAATACAATCACGACAATGATCACAGTACAAACAAATACGACGTCCCAGCTCCTGCGCTGAAATCCAAAATAAAAAGCATAGTTTCCTAATCCGCCGGCACCGATTGCCCCCGCCATAGCTGTATAGCCGATTAACGCAATTGCTGTAACTGTCAGTCCGGATACGAGCGCAGGTTTGGATTCAGGAAGCAGTACTTTAAAGTTAATCGTGCTTGCTTTTGCGCCCATTGCTGAAGCCAAAATGGGTGACGTCGTCCTGGCCGTTGCCGGAAGTGCCCGGCGTTTGCTGCTCGCTCATGGAGATGGTCCTGTCTGAATCTGATTGCCCGTATTCTAACCGCTCGGGGGGTGGCTACAAGGTCAAACCGAATTTACACTGTAAAACCTTTTTTAGACCACCGAGAAAACTGATCCATGTCTGTTATTGATATCCAGCGTTCCCACTCCCTGGGCCAGGAAAAAGCCCGTTCCGCCGCCGATAGCCTGGCCGATAAGCTGACGAATAAATTTGGCGTCCAGTCTGAATGGCAGGGCGACCGGTTGGTGCTTCAGCATAACGGCATCACCGGGCATCTGGATATTTCCGACACCGACCTCCGTGTGCGCATTGAGCTGGGCATGATGCTCCGCCCGTTCAAATCCAAAATCGAGAACGAAATCGAGACGCGGATTGACCGGGTGATTGCTGGTTAATCAGTTGCCTCCTGTACCCGGCCTTGGCCGGGTTTCGGTATTCCTGCGCTTTTCGCTCTGCTTTTCGTCAGTCGTTTTCGGCGGTTTCTCTTCGTCACTCCCTTTATTTTTTAATTGTTATAACATAACATCCTTCGCCTGATTAACGTTACGTTATAACATCGTTAAAACTCTGTGGATTGATTTCAGCAAAATCGGGACAAGTATCATGAGAAAAAACGCATTACGAGCTGCAGTAGCTGTCGTTGCCGGTGGCCTGGCTGCGCCATCACTGGCTCAGGAAACCCAGGTAGGCATCAAGACCTCGCTGATTCTGGAAGGAATTTATTTCAATAAAGTTGAAGAGGGCACCGAAAGCCCTGCGGGGTTTAGTGGTGGCCATGATCACGACCATGGCGATGATCACGGGCATAACCACGGTCTGGATGAGGGCTTTAACCTGGGGCACTCGGAGCTGGCTTTCGAGGCGAACCTGGGCGAGTTGCTGGATGGCACGGTACTGCTTGGTTTCAATAGCGACGACATCGAGGTGGACGAAGCCTTCCTGACCACCCGCAGTCTGCCCGCCGGTTTCCAGCTGAAAGGCGGCAAGTTTCTCTCTGATGTTGGTTACATCAACAGTCGCCACAGCCACGACTGGGACTTTGCCGACCGCCCGCTGGTGAACGAGCATCTGTTCGGCGGCCATGGTTTGCAGGAAACCGGCATTCAGGCCACCTGGCTGGCACCCACGGATACCTACACCTTGCTGGGTGTTGAGAGCCTGCAGGGTGGGGACAGCAAATTCGGCCAACTGGCAGACAGCCCGGTTGAGGAGAAAGCCGGCCCGCGCATGACCACCGCCTTTCTGAAGGTTGGGCCTGACTGGGGCGCAGACCATGCCGCTCAATTCGGGGTGTCTGGTGGCTACGTGAGCCAGGACATTGTTTATGAGGGCCATGGTGACCATGGCCATGCCAAGGAAGGAGACTCCTGGTTTGCCGGTGTTGATGCCGTTTACAAATACGCTTCCGGTCGCGCGCAAGGGCACGGCGATTTCCGCATTGCCGGTGAGTATTACTACGTTGAGCGCGATCTAACGCATCACGCACTGCACTCGGATGGTGAGTGGGAGCGGCGAAACAGTGACACCGAAAAGCAGGATGGTCTCTACGTTGAAGCTGTGTACGGCGTGGCACCCCGCTGGGAAGCCGGCCTGCGTGGTGAGGCTCTCGGCCTGACCAACGATATGCTGACCGGCCATTTCAATTCTATTGAATCCCTGGATACCTCCTACCGCTACTCCGGCCAGCTGACTTACCGGCCGGTTGAGCGTGCGTTCGTGCGTGCTCAGGTGAATCACAATGATTTTGCGGATGATCATGGTCACGGCGACGAAGGCTGGGAATTCATGCTGCAAGTGAACGTGGCGCTCGGCGCGCATGGTGCACATACCTTCTGATTAACTCAGCGACGGGTTGGGGGCTTTCGAGCCCCCCCTTTTTTTGGTTAACGCTTGAACGTATGGAGCATTCGCGATGTACAAAATGGCTTCCCCACTGGTATTGCTGGTCAGCCTGATGCTGCTGGCCTCTGCCAGTTGGGCGGGATCTTTCCGGGTGGTGGCGACCACCTCAACACTGGGCATGCTGGCGGAAGAAATCGGCGGTGATCTGGTGCAGGTGAAGGTGCTTGCCGCGCCTGACCGTGACGCCCATAGCCTGGACGCCCGCCCCAGCTTTATGGCCGCCGCGCGCCGGGCTGACCTGTTGCTGGAAATGGGCGCCGGGCTGGAAGAAGGTTGGCTGCCGGCGGTCACCGGCAATGCCGCCAATCCCGCCATCAACTCCGGGCAGCCCGGGCATTTCCGGGCTGCGGATATGCTGAATTTACGGCCTTCCATTACCGTTGAGGGGCCCAATTCAGGCCATGTCCATGAAGAGGGCAATCCCCATTTCAATATTGATCCCCAGCGTGTGGCCTTGCTGGCAAGAGCACTGGGCCAGCGGCTGGGCGAGTTTTTTCCGGAGCAGGCGATGCAACTGCGGGCCCGGGGCGCTGCTGTTGCCCGTGAGCTGAACCACCACGCAGCCGCTCTGGCAGACAAGGTGGAGCCGGGCCAGCAATTCATCATTTACCACGAAGATCTGGATTACCTGGCCGAATGGCTACCGGTACAAAGCGTGGCCTATCTGGAGCCCATCCCTGGGCTGCCGCCCACGGCGTCGCATTTGCGCGGTTTGGTCAACGAATTCTCCGGTCAGCAGGGCCGGGTGTTGTATGCCAACTATCAGCCTTCCCGGGGGGCGCGTTTTCTGGAAGAGCATCTGGGTTGGCCAGAGGTGGCCTTGCCGCTGGAGCCGCCAATTGGTTCCGGGCTGGAGGGCTACAAAAACCTGATGACACAGTGGGCGTCAGCTTTTGACTGGCGCTAAATCCGTGCGGCTGGACCTACAAAGCCTGGCGCTGGGCTACCAGCAGCCAGTGACTCCGGCCATAAACTGGCAAATGCAGGCGGGTGAAAAATGGGTGATTACCGGGCCCAATGGCTCGGGTAAATCCCTGCTGCTGAAAACCCTGGCCGGGCAGGTGTCACCGGCGGCTGGTATGTATCGCTGGCAACCGGGCACCCGTTGGGTGTACCTGGCGCAGGAACACCCGCGCCCGGGCCTTTGGCCCATGAGCGGTCGGGACTGGCTACAGGCCATGGGTGTGATGCCAGCTCAGGTGCCGTTGGTGGCGCACTTGCTGAACAAGCGTCTGGACCAGCTCAGTGGTGGCCAGTGGCAACTGTTGCGTTTGGCATCGGTGCTGGGCTCCGAGGCGGATGTGGTGATGCTCGATGAGCCCACAAACCATTTGGATACCAGAGTACGGGCACAAAGTCTGGCGCTTCTGGCCGAGTTAAAACCGGAGCAAAGCCTGCTGATGGCCAGCCACGACCAGGACTTCATCGAGGCTTCCGGCGCCAGTGCAAAACCCATGGCTGAGCTGTTGGGTGAAGAAGGCTGTCATGCTGAATGAATGGTTGAATACCTTTTTGCTTTGGCCGTTCATTGGCGGACTGCTAATGGCCCTGCTGCTGGGGCTGGGCGGCGCCGCTTTTTTTCTGAAGGGGGCGGCCTGGCAGGGCCTGGCGCTGGCCCAAATGGCGGCCAGCGGCGGGCTGGTTGCCAGCGTAGTGGCCTGGCCTCTGGTGCCCACGGCGTTGGGCTTTGCCGGGGTGTTGACGGCCGTGCTGCAAAACCGGAAGGAACAGGAACGGCTATCGCTGGCGGCCTTTCTGGCTGCACTGGCCATGACCACGCTATTGGCCAGCAACTTTTCACAGGCCAGTCTGGCCGCCGCCCGTTGGATGGAAGGACAGGTCTATTTTCTGGCCGGTAGTCAGGTGGCATGGGTTGTTGGGCTGGCCGGCGTCACATTGATCGTATTGCCCTGGTTGTATCGTGTCTGGCTGTTAAGCCAATTGGGAGCGGACCGGGGCTGGCGGCTACCGGCGGGCTGGCGTTTGCAGTCTCTGGATGTTGTCTGGCGGTTGCTGCTGGTCGTCTTGGGCAGTTTGACCCTGGGCTTGCCGGCAGCGCTGGCCTGTCTTTTACTGCCAGCCTGGACTGCGGCCATGTTTGCCCGAGGCCTCAAAAGCTTTTTCCTGCTCAGCGTGGTTTTCAGCCTGACGGCGTTTCTATTGGCCTGGGTGATTGCCCTGCGAGGTGACCAGCCTTTTGCCCCGGTGCTGGTTCTGGTGGCGATGGTGCAGGGCGGCGGTCTGTACGCTCTGAAGTTGATCCTACGATTTTTTCATCCGCCTTTTCGTGCACCGGCGGCGAATTTGCGTCTACATTGAATGGGTCAAGACAGACATGTTGCAGAGTAATAATCAGAACAAGAGGTCGAACGCATGATTTACGCACAACCCGGAAAAGAAGGCTCCATTGTTTCGTTCAAGTCCCGCTACGAGAATTACATCGGCGGCAAGTGGGTGGCGCCGGTCAAGGGTGAATATTTTGAGAACATCACCCCGGTGACCGGCGATGTGATTTGCGAGATTCCCCGCTCCGGTGCCGAGGACATTGATCTGGCGCTGGACGCTGCCCACAAGGCCGCGCCGGCCTGGGGCAAGACTTCTATTACTGAACGCTCAAACATCCTGCTGAAAATTGCCGACCGCATCGAAGCCAATCTGGAGATGCTGGCGGTGGCGGAAACCTGGGACAACGGCAAGGCGGTGCGTGAAACCTTGAACGCCGACATTCCACTGGCGGCCGATCACTTCCGCTATTTTGCCGGCTGTATCCGGGCTCAGGAAGGCCACACCGGCGAGATTGACCACAACACCGTGGCCTATCATTTCCACGAACCGCTGGGCGTGGTGGGGCAGATTATTCCCTGGAACTTCCCGCTGCTGATGGCGTCCTGGAAGCTGGCGCCGTGCCTGGCCGCCGGTAACTGTACCGTGCTGAAACCGGCCGAGCAGACACCGGCCAGCATCCTGATCCTGATGGAACTGATTGGTGATCTGCTGCCGCCGGGCGTGCTCAACATCGTTAACGGTTACGGTCCGGAGGCAGGGGAAGCGCTGGCTACCAACACGCGTATCGCCAAAATCGCCTTCACCGGCTCTACTCCGGTGGGCTCGCACATTCTCAAGTGCGCGGCCGACAACATCATTCCCTCCACCGTGGAGCTGGGCGGCAAATCACCGAATATCTACTTCTCCGATGTCATGAAGGCCGAGCCGGAGTTTGTCGACAAGTGCATTGAGGGTCTGGTTCTGGCCTTCTTCAACCAGGGTGAAGTCTGTACCTGCCCGTCCCGGGCCCTGGTTCAGGAAGACATGTTCGAGGAATTCATGCACAAGGTCGTCCAGCGCACCAAGGCCATCAAGCGCGGGAATCCGCTGGATACCGACGTGCAGGTGGGCGCCCAGGCCTCGAAGGAACAGTTCGACAAGATCATGTCGTATCTGGAAATCGGCAAACAGGAAGGCGCGGTGGTACTCACCGGTGGCGACAGGGAAGACCTGGGTGTGGAGTTCAACAATGGCTTCTACATTCAGCCCACCCTGTTCAAGGGCGACAACAAGATGCGGGTATTCCAGGAGGAAATCTTTGGCCCGGTGGTGGGTGTGACCACCTTCAAAACCGAAGAGGAAGCTCTGGCTATTGCCAACGACACCGAGTTTGGCCTCGGGGCCGGGCTATGGACCCGTGATACCAACCTGGCTTATCGCATGGGGCGGGCCATCCAGGCCGGACGGGTTTGGATGAACTGTTACCACGCCTATCCGGCGCATGCGGCGTTTGGAGGGTACAAGAAATCCGGTGTTGGCCGGGAAACGCACAAAATGGCACTGGAGCACTACCAGCAGACCAAGTGCATGCTGGTGAGTTATGACACCAACCCTCTCGGTTTCTTCTGAACCGGCGATGAAACACGGGCCCTGCGGGGCCCGTTTTTGGTTGGGCCCCGGGGAAACAGACGATTGGCTGAGTTGATCAGGCCGGTTGATACGGCCGGATAGGGATGCCGTAAGGTTCGTAGTATGGTGAGAGCCAAGTGGAGAGATATTGGCAAACAGGAGGTGTTATGAGCGAATTCAGAACCGAGAAAGACAGTCTGGGCGAAGTGAAAGTGCCAGCCGAGGCCCTTTGGGGGGCACAGACCCAGCGAGCCGTGGATAACTTCCCGGTCAGCGGGCAGCCCATGCCGGCAGGCTTCATCAAGGCGGTGGCTGAAGTGAAATGTTCCGCCGCTCAGGCGAATGGCGCTTTGGGCCTGTTGGCCCCGGATCTTCGGGATGCCATTGTTCAGGCCTGCCTGCGGGTGGCCACCGGCGAGTTTGCCGACCAGTTTCCGGTGGACCGGTACCAGACGGGTTCCGGCACCAGCACCAACATGAACGTGAACGAGGTGGTAGCAGCCATCGCCCGGCAACAGGGCGTGGAGGTGAACCCGAACGATCACGTGAACATGAGCCAGAGCTCCAATGACGTGATTCCGACCGCAATTCACGTCAGCTCCCTGGTGGCAGTGAAGGAGCAGTTGCTGCCGGCGATTTCCCACCTGCGTGGCATCATCTACGAGCGTGAAGCCGAGCTGAACGATCAGGTCAAAACCGGCAGGACTCACCTGATGGACGCGATGCCAGTGACCATGGGGCAGGAGCTGCGTACCTGGCGCGAGCAGCTGGTGGCTGTGGAACGCCGGCTGGAGCAGGTCTGTGAGGAATTGGCCGCGCTGCCCCAGGGCGGCACGGCAGTGGGCACCGGCGTAAACGCCGACGAAGAGTTCGCCGGGCAGTTCATCAAGTTCCTGAAGATCAACACCGGCCAGACCTTCCGCTCACTGGACCACAAGTTTGTCGGCCAGAGTGCCATTGATGCGCCGGTGGCACTATCGGCCCAGTTGCGAGGCACGGCGGTGGTGCTGACCAAGATTGCCAATGATTTGCGCTGGATGAACAGCGGGCCGATCCATGGTCTGGCGGAAATCAGCCTGCCGGCGCTGCAGCCGGGTAGCAGCATCATGCCGGGCAAGGTGAACCCGGTGATTCCCGAATCCGTGGCCATGGTCAGTGCCCAGGTCATGGGGCTGGACAGCGCTGTGGCCATTGCCGGCCAGTCCGGCAACTTCCAATTGAATGTGATGTTGCCCATGGTGGGTGCCAACCTGCTGGAGATGACGTCATTGCTGGCCAACGCCATTAACATGCTGGCCGATAAAGCGATGTCGGGCTTTACCGTGAACGCGGATAACCTGAATGAAGGTGTGGGGCGCAACCCGGTGCTGGTGACCGCTTTGAACCCGGAAATCGGTTATGCACTGGCCTCGGACATTGCCAAGGAAGCCTATGCCACCGGGCGGGCCGTGATTGACGTGGCCGAAGAACGCAGCGGCCTGAGCCGGGAGCGGCTTGAACAACTGATGGACCCGCTCAAACTGACTCGTGGTGGTTTGACGGAATAACCGAGCCCTGACACCGGAGCGGCCCCTTGCTCATTCTGCTGGAGTTGTTTGTGCTGTTGGTGTTGGCCAACGGCACGCCGGTACTGGTCGCCCGCCTGGTTGGCGGGCGCGGTGCCTGGCCGGTTGACGCCGGACGGCTCTGGCAGGATGGCCGGCCGGTCTTTGGTCGCAGCAAAACCTGGCGTGGGCTGTTTTCCGGCGCTCTGGTCTGCGGGCTGTTTGCCGGATGGACCGGCCTGGGCGCCGCTTTCGGAGTGCTGTTCGGCGTACTGTCGCTGACAGGTGATTTGCTGAGCAGCTTCGTAAAACGCCGGCTCGGGTTGGTGGCCAGTGCCCGCGCCCGCTGGCTGGATCAGCTGCCCGAAGGGTTGCTGCCCATGGCGTTGGCCTGGTACTGGCTGGGCATTAGCGCCTGGCAGGCGCTGGCGGTGGCTGTCCTGTTCGCCATGGCCAATATCTGGGTGTCGCCCTGGTTGTACCGCTGGGGTGTTCGCCGTCAGCCCCATTGATCAGGCCGGCCCACGACTCAGGGTATGAAGGGTTACTTCCGGCGGGCAATTGAGCCGGACGTTGAGGACAGAGGTGCCAGCCCCGGGCGAGGTGTAGCCCTGCATGCCGTTGGCCTGCCAGAAACCCCGTCCCAGATGGCGCGGGCAATCGGCATCCAGTGTCAGCGGAATGCCGCCGGGTAGGCACAATTGCCCGCCATGAGTGTGGCCACACAGGAATAGGTCGTAGCCGGCATGGGCAGCTTCACGCCAGATTTCCGGTGTATGGCTCAGAAGCAGGCTGATGCCGCCGGCCGGTATGTCGTCACCCGCCCGGTGCAGGTTATGCGCCCTGTAATAGTGAGCATCGTCCACGCCCGCCAGATAGATCCGATCGCCACCGCGTTCCAGCGGCACCATTTCGTTCATCAGCAAGCGATAGCCCATGTCTTCCAGGGCCGGCACCATGCGCACGCTGTCGTGGTTGCCAAGTACCGCATAGGCTTCGCCCCGAATCGCCTGGCGTAGCCGTGTCATGCCATCGAGTGCATCTTCCACCGGCCCCCAGGTCAATTTGCGGTAATCGCCGGTCAGCACGCACAGGTCGTAGTCCAGTGGTTCTATGTGGCGCATGACCGCCTGCAGGTTTTGTTCGTCCATGTCCACGTGCAGGTCGGTCAGGTGCAGTATTCGCAGGCCCTCGAATGCTTCCGGCAGATCGGGCAGGATAAAACGGTTATGGACCGTGGTCAGCTGGCGGCTGTTGTTCCTGGCTCGCCGGAACAAACCGGTTGCCTGCAGGCAGAAGCGGATCAGGTTTGGTGCATTGGCCAGGTTCTCCAGATGAAACGAGCGATGATTGCGGCCGAACACCAGCGCCTCGGCCTCCCGTTCGATGGCCATGCGCTGGCGGGCATGCACCGGGCCCAGTCGAAGGCTGAGGCGGTATTGCAGCAGTTCGTCCGGTGTGTTCGGTGTTTTCGCCTTTGAGGTCATTGCGTGTCCTGTGTTGGCGGCGAGCGGGCTTCGCGATCGATGGCCTCGAATGTCATTATGGTATGCTCAGAGCCTACACGCCATGGCTCTTTGACCCCATCCTATTTGGAGCGCTTTTATGAGTAATGTCTGTGATTTGCCCGGTTTGACGGTTCCCCGTAGCCGTTTCCCTGCGCCTGAGCGGGATCTGCCGGAAAGTGACAAAGACGAAGCGCGGGTGGTGTTGGCTGGCGGTTGTTTCTGGTGTGTGGAAGCGGTCTTTCAGGCAATCACCGGCGTTAATACCGTAACCTCGGGCTATGCTGGAGGCTCGCCCGAAACCGCTAATTACGAAGCGGTTTGCACCGGCACAACCGGCCATGCCGAAGTAGTCGAGGTTCGTTATGATCCTGCCAAAACCAGTTTTGGTGAGTTGTTGAGGGTATTCTTCTCGGTTGCCCATGATCCGACGCAGCTTAATCGGCAAGGCCACGACGTAGGAAGCCAGTACCGTTCGGCGGTGTTTTACGAGACGCCGGAACAGCGTGAGTGTGTCGAAAACTATATTGCCCGGTTGGAAGAGGCGGGTGTGTATGCCGACCCGATCGTGACCACCGTTGAGCTGCTTGACGCTTTTTACCCGGCCGAACCTTACCATCAGGATTTTGCCAGCCGAAATCCCCGGAAGCCTTACATCATGGCGGTTGCCGGCCCAAAAATGGAAAAACTGGCCAAAACCTGGCCGGACCGATTGAAACCGGGTTTCCAGTCCGATGACGACCTGGCCTGAGGAGATTACATGACTGTTTCTGCAGCAGGTTACGACCTGACACCGTTAAACAAAGACGAAGTGGCAGAGAAAGCCGCCCGGCTGACCGACGAAGAGCGCCGGATTTTGCTGGAGCACGGCACCGAGCACCCGTTTTGCGGCAATTTGCTGGATAACAAACAAACCGGAACCTATCACTGCCGGCTGTGTGAGTTGCCGCTGTTCAGCTCGAACGCCAAGTTCGATTCCGGCACCGGGTGGCCGAGCTTTTTTCAGCCGTTTGATCCGGACCATATCCGCTATCTGGAAGACAGCAGCCTGGGGATGATGCGCACCGAAATCCGCTGCCCTCGCTGCGACTGCCATCTGGGGCATGTGTTCCCGGACGGTCCGCCGCCCACCGGGCAGCGGTACTGCCTAAATTCCGTGGCGATGGAATTTCGGGGCGATTGAGCACTCGCTTACGGGGGGCGATTACAAAGTCGCCCGAGCCGCCGCTGCCACGGTGTAGAACAGATAGCCGGTGTAGCCGACATAAACTAGCAGCAGGAGGCTGCCGTCCAGCCGGGTAATGACCTTGCGCCAGCCGGTCAGACCAAAGCCCATGATCAGCAGGCCGACGGTCAGTGCCAGCATTAGCGTCCAGTCCCGGTAGAGCACTTCCGGGTCAACCTGGAGTGGTTCGATGGCGGCCGCAAGACCGACGACGGCCAGCAGATTAAACAGGCCGGACCCAAGGATGTTGCCCAGAATCAGATCGTGCTCGTTCTTTTTGACCGCCGCGAGGGCTGAAGCCAGCTCCGGCAGAGAAGTGCCAATGGCAACGATGGTCAGGCCGATCACCAGATCACTCACGCCCAGGCTCTGGGCAATGGTAACCGCGCCCCAGACCAGTAACCGGGAACTGATAATCAGCAGCACCAGCCCGACGACCAGCCAGATGAGGGCGGTTCTCATGGGCATCGGGTGCGCCACCATTTCCGCTTCGGCGTCGCTGCCCAGGGCATCATCTTTGCCTTTGTAACCCTGGTAGATTGACCAGCCCATCACAGCGCCGAACACCGCAAGCAGCACCCAGCCGTCCAACCGGCTCAGTTCGCCGTCGAGCAATTGGCTGCCGGCAATCAGGGTCAGTATGATCAGTAGGGGCAATTCTTTACGGATTACCTGGGAGTGGACGGTAATAGGGGCAATGATCGCGGTCAGGCCGACAATCAGCGCGATGTTGGTAATGTTGGAGCCATAGCCGTTACCTAGTGCCAGTCCCGGGTTGCCATCCGCTGCCGCCATGGCTGATACAGCCAGCTCCGGCGCGGAAGTGCCGAAGCCGATAATCACCATGCCGATCAACAACGTTGGCATACCCAGGTGTTTAGCGGTAGCGGCGGCACCTTCTACAAAACGATCCGCGCTCCAGACCAGCAGCACCAGCCCCGCGATAATGGCAGCAATCGCCATTCCCATATAAAGAACCTCGATCTCAGGAATTCATCAGTGTTGGGCGTTCAAGCCGGCCGCTAAGATACCGCATCCCGCCGGTGCAGGTCAGCAACAACCTGTGTCCGGACCGGTGATCTGCCTGCCAGGTCAATGAGTATCAGACTAAAGTGGCGCTGATATTGTTAACAAAAGAAGGGAGAATTGCGGCAAACCACAATAGTGGCCCGGACTTATATCGGTTAGTAAACGCAATTTATTTTTCCCGTCAAAATCTGGATAATTGCGTCCAAACTCAGACCGGGAGCATTCGGCAGCGCCCTTTTACCTCGCGCCCAGCCGGCTCCCGACAGGCTGCCTTGCTGATCGTGGGGTAGCAATAACAGGCTCAACACTAAGCTAGGGTGAAAACCAATGGCCGTTAGACAGGCAGATGTAGTGCTGGTCGGCGGGGGCGTCATGAGCGCTACCCTCGGCATGATGCTCAGGCAGCTGGATCCGTCCCTCGATATCGTGATGGTAGAGCGTCTGGACCACGTTGCCCATGAAAGCACCGACGGATGGAACAACGCGGGTACCGGCCACGCCGGCTACTGCGAACTGAACTATACCCCGGAAACCGACGACGGTGACGTGAAAATCGAGCGAGCGCTGAACATTAACGCGCAGTTCGAGCTTTCCCTGCAGCTGTGGTCGTACCTGGTGGAGCAGAATATACTGCCGGAGCCGTCCAGCTTCATTAACCGCACACCGCACCAGAGTTTTGTCTGGGGTGACGACGGTGTGAAGTTCCTCAAGCGTCGTTGGGAGCGTTTGAAAGAGCATCACCTGTTCCAGGAAATGGAATACACCGAAAGCCTGGATACGCTCGAGCAATGGATGCCGCTGGTGGTCCGCAATCGCGCTCAGGGCGAGAAAGTCGCCGCCACCCGCATCGAGCATGGCTCCGATGTGGATTTCGGTTCCCTGACCCGCAGCATGGTCAAGTGGCTTGAAACCCAGCCCAATTTCGAGCTGATGCTTAGCTCCCCGGTGACCAATCTGGATCAGCACGACGACGGCAGCTGGTCGGTTCGGGTCAAGAACCAGAAAACCGGCGAGAATGTGACCATCGAAGCGGGTTTTGTATTCCTTGGCGCGGGCGGCGGTGCGCTGCCGTTGCTGCAGAAGTCCGGTATCGACGAAGCTCGTGGTTACGGTGGTTTCCCTGTCAGTGGCCAGTGGCTGGTTTGCCAGAAGCAGGACGTTGTTAAATCGCACAACTCCAAGGTTTACGGTAAAGCGCCGATTGGCGCGCCGCCCATGTCGGTACCGCACCTGGATACCCGGATCATCAACGGCCAGCCGGCCTTGCTGTTCGGCCCGTTTGCCGGCTTCACTACCCGTTTCCTGAAGCAGGGCTCGATTTTCGACCTGTTCGGTTCCGTGAAGGCCAACAACCTCAAGCCAATGTTGTCGGTCAGCAAGAACAACATGGACCTGACCCGCTATTTGATCGGCGAAGTGTTCCAGTCCCACAAGGCGCGGGTGGATGCGCTGCGTAACTTCTTCCCGGAAGCGAAAGAAGAAGACTGGACCCTGCAGATGGCTGGCCAGCGGGTGCAGATCATCAAAGAAGACCCGGCAGGCGGCGGCAAGCTTGAATTCGGCACTGAAATCGTGGCAGCCAAAGATGGCTCACTGGCTGCTCTGCTGGGTGCTTCGCCGGGCGCCTCCACGGCGGTTAATGCCATGATCAATGTGATCGAGCGTTGCTTCCCGGAGAAGCTGAAAACCGAGTCCTGGCAGGAGCGCATGCGTGAGCTGGTACCGTCTTATGGCCAGTCACTGGTGGACGATGCAGACTTGTTGCACACGGTTCGTGAAAGAACTCTGTCGACTCTGAAGCTGCGTTAAGCGGCTGCAAGTCGGCTATGGCCGACTGGAGCAGAAAACCAAAACGGGCATCGGGAAATTCTGGTGCCCGTTTTTTTGTGTGTGGAGCGTCGAAAAGTTGCTTTTTACAGGTAATAGGGCCACTGTGAAGGAACAACTTTCCAGGGAGATGGCCCGTGACAGAACAAAACTACAACCCCGAAAAAGGCTACGTCGCACTGCTTGGATGGAGTCTGAATGCCGTAGAGGCGGCGGACAAATTTGATCGCCGATACGTAGTAGTGGCCCCCGATTGGGCCGAGGAATACTGCAAAAAGCATGATATCCCCTACGTACCGTGGAATTTCGAGCGGCTGAATGATCGTTCGATTGAGATTGCGCAAACCCTGAAAGAAATGGGCGTGGATGTGGCAATACCTCTGTTTGAGGAAACCGTCGAGTGGGCGGGTGCCATCAATTCGGTTTTGATGAATAACCCGCGCCTGTTGGGGCAGGCCATGTTGCTGCGTGACAAGGCACTGATGAAGCGTCGTGCTCAGCTTGGGGGTATTCGCGTGGGCATCTTTGTAGAGGCTCACGACAAGGTAGATGTGACTCGTCTCCTCAAGCGCGTGAATCAGACGCTGCTCAAACTCGACTGCGACCCCAACGACGCGATTCACTTGAAAGCTTTCGACAAGGCGGGCTGCCTGGGCCACCGTGTGATCCGGACGCCGGATGATGTGGACAGCATTCCGGATGAGGAATTTCCGGCACTGATGGAGTCCCACCTGGATGGCTGGGAGTTTGCGGTGGAGGCCTGGATCCACAATGGCAAGATTCGCTTCCTGAATATTTCCGAGTACGTCACGCTGGGCTATTCGGTGTTCGTGCCTGCAACGCCGGATCTGGAAAAATACAGGGCGCAGATTACCGCTGAAATCGAAAAACTGATCAAGACGTTCGATATCGAGTTTGGTTTTGTACACCCGGAGTACTTTGTGACCAGCGATGGCACCATGTACTTCGGTGAAGTGGCTTATCGTCCACCAGGCTTCAAAGTGTTCGAGCTGCTTGAGCGGGCCTACGGATTCAATGCCTACCAGGGGCTGATTCTGGCCTTTGATCCGAAAACCACCGAAGAAGAAATTACCGCGTTCTTCCCGAAAGAGGTGGTGGATGCCAAGGGATATGCCGGCTGTTTCGGCGTGTATCCGCGCCGGCGCGTGGTCAGCCGTCTGGAAATGCCCGAAGAGACCGAGAATCACGAGTATTTCGAATCCCACGAGCTGACGCCGCCGATGGAAGAAACGGTCACCAAACGCACCGCTTTCGGTACCCATTGGGGCCTGATCTATTTCTTCGGGGATGATCCCTACACCATGCGTGATTTGCTTAAACACCAGGAAGACCTCGATTTCTATGTATAATCGAGCAAGCAATTAAACCATGGGCCCGTTCGGGGCTCTGAGGACCTGAATTTGAGCGATCCGCAACCGACGAGCCCTATGCCGGCAGTTAACTTCGAGAAGCTGCTGAGCCGGCTGGACGATGCCATACTGGCTCTTGAAGAGAGCCGGCCTTTTGCTAAAGCGGGCAAGTTGCCCAGGCTTTTTGATTTGGCCCGGCGGGTGTTACAGCAACCGGAGGGGATTGCTGCGGTTGAAGGCCGCGCTGCACGCCTGGAGTGGGCTGGTGTGTTTGAAGGAACGGATTGGGCCGATCCGTCCATTCTGCTGCCGGCCCTGACCACCACGTCACTGCAAAGCCCCAATGCCGATACGGTGGTGATTGAGGCGCTCAGCGAGCTTCGCTTGCTGGCTATCGCCCGTGGCGAGTATCTGCACGGCACTTTTTCGGCGGAGCAGGCGCATAATTATCTGACCCAGGTGCTGGCCATCAACCTGGGTTTGTTGTTCGGCCTGACCGGTGAAGCTGGGCGAGAGCAGGGCAAGCTGGCGCTGATCAGTCAGAGCCTGGTGCAGTACATAGCCAGCCACATTGGCTACGATCAGGTTATCGACAGCCTGATCGAAGAGATCTGGCGGATTCTGGAGCAGCGACCCATTCAGGTTGAGCCGGTCCGGAAGATGATTACCCAGATTGCCCTTTGCCGTGCCGACCCGGCGGCGGATATCGGCAGTGCCGGCGTGGGTGCAGATCGTCTGATTTCCAGCCTGTACGGGCCTACCCGGGCCTGCAGTGAAGACCCCGGCGTGGTGGTCTACCAGCAACGGCTGGAAAGCATGGACAGCCTGGCGCTTTATAATGAGGCCACCGGCTTTGCCCGTTCCATGCATGACACTGGCCTGGTATCGCCTTACCACGCCGTGTTCATTCGTTTTGTGCTGGACGAAGAAGAGGCTCTGGTCACCGAGGCGCTGGGCTTGTCCAGCACCGGCCGGGATTGCCTGCTGTGTTATCGGGAATTGGTGCAGGCGCTACTGCGAGAAGCGGTGTTCCCTGAAACCTGTCAGGGCATCTATGGCCTGGCTCTGCTGCTGGAGCGAGGCATTCTTTACCAGCCGCCGGTTGCCCCGGCGCTCTGGCGACAGATCCGGTTATCTTTGTGCCCCGCAGCCCGTGAACGGCTTCAGCTGGCCTTTGGTTATCAGCCTCAGCCCGCCGCCTGGTTGTTGCAGGGTGTGCTGAATGTGCTGGGCCAGCCCTTGGGCGTGGGGCAGGGAAACAATCCCACCTGCCAGTCGGCTCGAGCCTTGTCCATGTGGGCCTATAACGATCCGGATTACCTGCTGCAAATGGTAGCCTGGGCCGGGCGGGACAATGAAATCATCATGCATTTTGAAGGGCAGCCGGTGTCTTCCGCTGAAAGCGAGGGTGGTGTTGCGCCTGAGGTCACCCTGGATCTTGATCCGGTCTCACTGGTTGTGGTGCCACACCTGGATCGAATCTACGCGGAAATGGGCCGGCTGTGTCTGGGGCGGGAAGGCGATCCCCATCGGTGGGTGAATCCGGAATTTCATGGTTGGTCCTCCGGACGCGGGTTTGCTATTAACGTGGACGTGCAGACCGGCCAGTTGACCGAACTGGAAGCCTTTATCCGACACTTCTATGCCTCGTATCACCCCTATTACAACGGCAATCAGCCCTTGATTCACCCCCAGCCGGCGGGGGTAGCGGTTACCGACAGCGCTGCCCGGTTCATTGGCTGGCATGCGATTACCATTCTGCGCGCCGCGCTGGACCCGGATGGCGAAATGCGGGTGTATTTCTTTAACCCTAACAATGACAGCGGGCAGAACTGGGGGGATGGTGTGACCGTGAGTACCTCGGGCTGTGGCGAGCGTTTCGGGGAATCGTCACTGCCGTTTGGCCAGTTTACTTCTCGTCTGTACATTTATCACTTTGATCCGCTGGAGCGCGGCGAACCGGCGGATGTTCCGGCCGACGAGCTTGGGCAGGTAGTCGACCTTGTACAGCGCAGCTGGGGCAAGGATCGCGTGCCATCGGAGAGTTTGCAGGCTCAATCCGGAGCCGCTGACTAAAGCCGTCGGCCTCGCAGACTCTGCCACAAAGTGGTCAGCTGGTGTGTTCCCCGGCAGCCCGCAGCATCGTGTGCAGCAGTTCATCGGCATCGAACTTGGTCAGCGCCTCGTTGGCGCCAACCTGGTTGGCGTAGCTCAGACTCATCTCGCTATTCAGGGAGGTGTGTAGAATGATGTAGGGTTGTTGCAGACTTTTGTTGTCGCGGATATTGAACGCCAGCTCATAGCCATCCATTCCCGGCATCTCGATGTCACTGACCAGAATGTCGATCGGTTGCCCGAGTTCATGTTCCTTCACCAGCACCTGCATGGCTTCATTGCCATTGGTAGTGACGTGGTAGGAAATGTCCTTGGCATCCAGCACATCCGATAATTGCTTGCGCGCTACCATGGAATCGTCCACCAGCAGGATGTTCAGATCCCGCAGAGTCTCGATTTCCATGGGTGAGAGCAGCACCTCCCGAGCATCAACCGACTCCGGATACACCTTTGCCAGCAGTAGCTCTACGTCCAGCAACTGAATGATATCGCCGTCCACATCCAACAGGCCGGTGATAAAGGCATTGGTGCCCAGCGCCTTGGGAGGTGGCATCACCGTTTTCCAGTCGGTTTCAATAATGCGGTTAACACTGCGCACCATAAAGCCGATTTCCCGGCGCTGGATGTCGGTGATGATAATCGAACCTTCCTGCTGTTCTTCCCGGGTCATGGGCGGGTAGCCCACGGCGGCGGCCATATCGATGACTGGTACCGCAGAGCCGCGAAAGGTGGCAGTGCCAATGACAGCATGGTGGCTCTGGGGCAGGTGAGTCAGCTTCTGTAGAGGCAGAATTTCCCGGATTTTGAGCGTGCCAAGACCAAACAGGCGTGATCCGAACAGGCGGAACAGCAGGAGTTTCTGGGTCTGTTTCGCTTTGCTCGACATATAATAGATCCTTGCGCGTTGGCAGGCTAAGGCGCCTGTGTTGGAACTGGAGTAACGATGTCTCGATCAGGGTTTCGGCCAGCCTGGCCGCACACCCTGCTTATAGTAGCAGCTTTGCCGGCGACATGAAGACCATGCTTACCAGGGCAGGTTGGCGACAATGAACCAGCCTGTACCGCCGGTAACCACCAGGGCAAACAAAGCTAGTAAACCGTCTTTGGCAACCATGGAAAGGCCGAAAGCCGCCAGTGCAAGCCCGCCACCGGTGGCGCTGAACGGAATCAGCTCCATCAAGGGCGTAGCCAGGGCAACGACCATGCATACGAGCGCCATCAGGTATTGGCCTGCTCCGGTCACCAGCCACGCCAGCCGGGGTTTGGTCCAGCGGTCTATGAACGCGGCCGGCTTTTGGGCCCACTGCAGCCCTTTGAGGAGTTTGTCCCGGGCCAGCGACCGCCTGGCCAGTTTGCCGGGCAGCCAGATGCTGTGTCGCCGAAACAGGCGCTGACCCAGAGTCAGCACCACCAGAAGTGCCATCAGGGTAGGCACCCCGGGAATATCACCAATCAGTGGTGCCACGATGATCAAACCGGCTACCAACACCACCGGCCCAAACGAGCGCTCGCCAACGGCAAGCAGTATGTCGTGCACTGAAACCTGCGCCCGGGACTCCGAGTGGCTGTGGATGCGCTCCAGTAACTCCTGGAGGTTGCACGGGTCTTGGCGCTGGTGGTGAGCGTGACTCATGGGACGGTGGCTCGTGATCGGGTGGGGCATAAACGAAAAAAGCCCCTGAAATCAGGGGCTTTTTCTGGATGTTTGGTGGAGACGGCGGGAATTGAATCTGCGTCCTCCAGCAGTCAGCCTTGAGGTCTACATGCTTAGTGTCTCTCTATTGTTTTAAGTTCAAGCGACCCGAGAGTCAGGGTGCAAGAACCGAGCTCTTTAATCTTAGCCGTTAGACAGTGAGCTCTGACTAACGGAGCAGCCTATAAGCGATGACGTCCTGGGATGTTGCTACTGGGTTATAGGCGCCCCAGCCAGGACGACCGGCAGCTTACGCTGCCAGTGCGTAGTTTTCGTAGTTTGCGACTATTCTAAAGCAGCTTTGGATTTACGAGCTTCGCTGCCATCGCGAAATGCACCCAAGGGTTCGTCACCAGCGTCGAAGCCATGTCGTCCCCTCTTATGAACAGTATATGGGTATTGTTTGAGCAACTTCAAGTGCTAAACCGGTGGCTTGTACCTATCGGTTCGGGTTACTGGTTCACTTCTCGCAAAATTCGCTGCTTCTGGCGGTTCCAGTCTTTTTCTTTCTCGGCCGCCCGTTTGTCGTGCTGCTTCTTGCCTTTCACCAGGGCAATTTCGCATTTTACCTTGTTGCCTTTCCAGTAGAGCGCCAGCGGCACGCAGGTGTGGCCGGTCTGGTTGACTTTGCCGATGATCTTGGCAATTTCTTTTGCGTGCAGCAGCAGTTTCCGGGTGCGGGTCGGGTCCGCAATAACATGGGTAGATGCGGTGATCAGGGGCGTAATGTGTGCACCCAACAACCAGGCTTCGCCGTTTTTCAGAAGCACATAGGCGTCCACCAGCTGGGCCTTGCCGGCCCGCAGGGATTTGACCTCCCAACCGAGTAGCGACAGGCCCGCTTCGAAGCGTTCCTCGATGTGATACTCGTGTTTTGCCTTTTTGTTCAGGGCAATGGTGTTGTTGCCTGGCGCTTTCTTCTTTTTGCTCATGAATCCTGTCCGGGCTCGGAAGAATGGTGAATCGGCTATTGTAGCTCAGTACCGCGTGGCGGGTCACGGTGTTACCCGCAGCCATTACCGGTGTCGCCGTGGTTCGGCTACAATGATCCGCTCATGGTTGGCAGAGGCTGGAATGCCACGCAAGTATCAGACATCTATCGGGTCGTTCACCCGTAAATCAACCTTTTTCTGGGCAGCTGTTGGTGCAACGGTTGGTCTGGCGAATTTGTGGCAGTTTCCCTACCTGGCCAGCCAGCACGGCGGCGGGCTGTTCATCGTGCTTTATCTGGCCTGCCTGTTGTTGGTGACGCTACCGCTCATGGTGACGGAAACCGTCGTTGGTCGCCATTCCCGCCACGGGATTGTACTGGCTATCGCTGGTTACGTGAAAACAGCCGGTGCGCACCGGGGCTGGCGGGCATTGGGCCCGATCAGCATTGTTTCGGCTTTTGTTGTGCTTTCGTTCACCGCCGTTTTTGGCGGTATTGTGCTGGCTTATATTTTTATCGGCGCGGCCGGCGAGTTTCGCGGCACGGATGAAAGTCAGGCTGCGGTTATTTTCGCGGATCTGGTGACCCGACCGGGGCATTATCGGGAACTGATGGCCTGGCATTTCTTTTTCCTGTTGCTGCTGATGCTGGTGGCCGGTCGCGGGGTGATTAGGGGAGTGGAGCGCGCGGTACGGTTTCTGGTGCCGGTGATGCTGGTGTTGATGGCTGCCCTGTTTGTATTGGCCGCCTGGTATGGTCGGCTGGATTTCGGACTGTCGGCGGTGCTGGAGGCGCGGCCCGGGCAGCTGGGTCTGGAGAGCCTGCGTGCGGCGTTCTTTCATGCCTTCTACACCCTTGGGCTGGGCATGGGTGTTTGGACGATTTTCGGTGCCTATGCCGCGCCTGGTACTCGCCTGAAGCGCTCTGTGCTGGCCGTTGTCCTGATCGATACGCTGGTGGCGATCGTTGCCGGTATTCTGATGTTTTCGCTCGCCCAGACGGGCCTTGAGACAGCGCGCGGTTTTAACCTGTTGTTTGTGTCGCTTCCGGTTGCGCTGTCGCCATTGCCTTATGGCCAGGCCCTGGTCGCGGCCATGTTCTTGTTGGTCATGCTGGTAGTCTGGAGCACGGCTTTGGCGCTGTTTGAACCGGTCATTGGCTGGCTGCGCGAATGGGTGGGTGCGCCTAGACGGGGTGCGGTTCTGTTGGTCGGAGCCGGCGTCTGGCTGGCGGGGCTGGTGTCGCTGTTTTCCTTCAATCTGTGGGCAGGGTACCTCCCGGGCGGTATGTCGCTGTTCCGCTGGCTGGAATTGCTGGCCGGCGGTGTGCTTATCCCGGCGGTTGGCATCATGCTTGCGCTGTTCACCGGCTGGTTTGTCAGCCGTCGCCTGGCCAGGGACTTGCTGGGCAGGGCGGCGCCCGCAATTCATCGTTATTGGTACTGGGTACTCAAGCTGGTGGTGCCGGTGGCGGTTGTCCTCATCGGTTTGCAGTACACCGTGTTCTCATTGGCGGATGCCTGTAACAACGGCAGCGCCTCGCTCTGGTGTGGAGGGCATCCCGCGCAGGTGGAGAGTCGCCCGCCGCAAAACGAGCCAACCGGAGGCACAATCCGGTATGATACGCGCCCATGATGACTTGTGTAGCAGCAAACAGGGGTTCCGGTTCCGATGGCTCACCAGATTGATAAAACGGCGCTTGTCATGCATTCGGCGGAACAGATGTTCCGGCTGGTCAATGACACCAATCGCTATCCTGAATTTCTGCCGTGGTGCACCGATGCCAATGTGCATGAGGAGGCCGACGGCCAGCGCCGTGCATCGCTGAAGATCTCGAAGGGCGGTATGCACCACTGGTTTACCACCCGGAACCGGGTGAGCGAGCCGGAGCGAATCGAACTGGAGTTGGTGGATGGCCCCTTCAAGCATCTGACCGGGCTGTGGCAGTTTCAGCGGCTGGATGACAACGCCTGCAAGGTCGTGCTGACCCTCAACTTCGAGTTTTCCGGTTCGTTGGCGCGCATGGCCTTTGGCCCAGTGTTCAAGTATGTCGCCAACGCCATGGTGGACGCATTCTGCCGGCGGGCTGACGAAATATACGGTCGGGGGTAGGAGCATGCAGGTAGAAGTCGCCTACGCGCGCCCGGATAAGCAACGGATTATCAGTCTGAACGTGCCGGAAGGTACAACCCTGGCCGAGGCCGCGCGGCTTTCAGGTATTGTCGAGATGTTTCCGGAAATCGATCTGGCCGAAATTGATATGGGAATTTTTGGCAAGGTGGTAAAAAGGCCGGGCGAGCAAACCCTGCGGGAGGGCGATCGGGTTGAGTTGTACCGGCCGTTGAAGATCGATCCCAAGCAGGCCCGGCTTAACCGGGCCAGGAAGAAGGGTTGAAGTCAGTACGCCGGAGTTTCTTCTAGCAACTGGGCTTCATGATGGCTGTACTGATTGTCATCGTAGTGAACAACAATGCGTTGTTCTTCGATGTCGCCACCGCGGCGCTGGAACGTGTAAACGTAATAGTCTTTCGATGTATCCACCGGATTAACCATCAGCGGTGTGCCCATGATGGCCCTTACCTGGCTTCTTGGCATGCCTTCGGAGAGCTGCGCCAGCTCGGTATCCGTGACAATATTCCCTTGCTGGACGTTGATTTTGTAAACGCGCGTGAATGAGCAGCCAGACAAGAGTAAAATGCTTATGAAAACTATAGCGGTGATCTTTTGCATCGCCGGGGGAATTCCTCTATCTTGACGTCGCCTGCTTGGGCAGGGGTGAACCGCAAACCCGTGAGGAGCCGGCTTCATCATACCCGACACCGCAAGGCACACCAATGAGCAATGGGTAACATGGCATCAGAAAACACCGAATTACGAAAAGTCGGTCTGAAGGTCACTCTGCCGCGAGTCAAAATTTTCAACATTCTGGAGAACGCGGAAGAACACCACCTCAGCGCTGAAGATGTGTACAAAAAGCTGCTTGACCAGGGAGATGACGTGGGTCTGGCAACCGTTTACCGGGTGCTGACGCAGTTTGAGGCGGCTGGCCTGGTACTACGCCACAATTTCGAGGGTGGCCATGCCGTGTTCGAAATGGCTGGTGATGACCATCATGATCACATGGTTTGTACCGAGACCGGTGAAGTGGTGGAGTTTGTTGACGACATCATTGAAGAGCGCCAACAGAAGATCGCGGAAGAACACGGCTATGAGATCGTGGATCACAGCCTGATTCTCTATGTGAAGCCGATCCGTTCCGACAAGAAGTAAAGCCGCCGAAAAAAGCGGAGCCCGGTTTGTCGGGCCCCGCAAAACTCTTCGCTACGAAGAGTAGGGGGTAGTGTTAACGCTGCTTTCAGTGGTGTGTGGCCTGCCCCTTTACAAACATTTCTTTCGCATGCGCCATGGTTTGCTTGGTCATGTCCATGCCACCCAGCATTCTGGCCACCTCGTCGATCCTTCCCTGCTTGTTCAGCGTCTCGATTCGGGAATAGGTGGCATCTGCCTCGGTAAACTTGCTGACAAACAGGTGTTGATGCGATTGCGCTGCCACCTGCGCCAGGTGGGTGACGCACAGAACCTGGCCATTATCGCCCAGCGATCTCAGCAGCCGCCCGACCACTTCTGCCGTGCCGCCGCCGATGCCTACGTCTACCTCGTCAAACACCAGGGTGGGTGTAGTGGAGGTTTGTGCTACAACCACCTGAATGGCCAGGCTGATACGCGACAGTTCACCGCCCGACGCGACCTTCGCCAGCGGCCTTGCCGGCTGGCCGGGGTTGGCGCTGACCAGAAATTCAATGTCTTCCAGACCATGGGGTGCGGGTTCATCGCCGGAATTGCGGTTCAGGTGGGTGACGAACTGCACCGAGGGCATGCTCAGTTGGGCCAATTCTTCAGCAATACGCTGATCCAGATCCACCGCTGCCTGCTGGCGTTTTTCCGTTAGCTGGTTGGCAAGTTCATTGAAACCGGCCCGCTGTTCGGCAAGCTCGGCCTCCAGCCGTTCCAGGCTGCCTTCGCCGCCGTCCAGTTCCGCCAGTTCAGCGCTTAGTGACTGATGCAGCTCCGGCAGCTGTTCTGGCGTAATCCGATGCTTGCGGGCCATCTGATAAATGGCGCTTAGCCGTTCTTCCACTTCCGCGAGGCGTGCCGGGTCGGCTTCATAATCCTCGACAAAGCGACGAAGATTGTCCCCCGCTTCGGAAATCTGGATTTCGGCTTCGTTCAGCATTTGCAGGGTTTCGTTGAGTGCCGGTACCTCCACCGGTAGCTGCTCGAGCTGCTGCAGTGCCTGTCGAACCAGGCCGGCAGCGCTGGTTTCCTCTTCAGTGCACAACAGCGCAGCTTGATGGCTGGTGTGGCGTACCGCATCGGCCTGACTGAGTTGTTCCTGTTCCAGTTCCAGTGCCTGTTGTTCGTCGTCCTCAAGGCCGAGGCGATCGAGCTCTTCAACCTGGTAACGCAACAGCTGCAGGCGGGCTTCGGCCTCATCGGCGTTTTGCCGGCGTTGTTCCAACCTTTGGCGTGTCTGGTGCCAGGTTTTCCAGGCCGCGCGGGTCTGCTCAAGAAGAGTTTCCGCACCGGCGAATTCGTCCAGTAACTTGCGGTGGGTTTCCTTGCGCAGCAGTGACTGGTGCTGGTGCTGGCTGTGAATGTCCATCAGCATGCCGCCCAACTCTTTGAGCTGGGATAACGGGTAGGGCTGGCCGTTGATGAACGCCCGCGAGCGGCCTTCCTTACTGATGCTGCGGCGCAGGATGCAGTGGTCCGGGTCGTCCAGTTCGTGCTCTTCCAGCCATTGCCGGGCTTCCGGAATGCGGGAGATGTCGAAGGTGGCGGCAATATCGGCTCGCTTGGCGCCATGGCGAACCGCGCCGGCATCGGCTCGCCCGCCCATGGCCAGGCTCAGCGCGTCTAGAACGATGGACTTGCCCGCGCCGGTTTCGCCGGTCAGGGCGGTCATGCCCCTGTTGAAGTTCAGTTCAACCTTTTCGGCGATCGCGTAGTTGGAAACCGTCAGTTCTGTGAGCATGCCTGGACCTCCGCTCTCTCTGGCACTGTGATTTCATACAGTGACTGTGAATATATACAGGGTTTTTGTCGTTTGCAAATCAGGGCCTCAAAAAACCCGCAAGAATATTGCGGAGAAGGTTGAAACCCGTGGCTCGGGCCCCATATCCGTTCGCAAAGTCGTTTCTCCTGTCGTTTACGGGCAGGTCTCATTCAGTGCGCGGCCCTGGTGGGTCGTGGAATCAGGTATCAGGAGTTGTCATGAGTGCGGATGAAAAGCGCAGTGAACAGGTAGAAGAGCAGAACGAACCAACCGAAACCGCGACCGAAGAAAATGGCGCGGCCGAAGAGGCGGTAGAGCCGGAAATGTCGGAAGTGGAATCGCTGCAGGCTCAGCTACAGGATCAAAAAGAGCAGGTTCTGCGAATTCAGGCAGAAATGCAGAATGTCCGCCGCCGCGCTGAAATTGATGTGGAAAAAGCCCATAAGTTCGCGCTGGAAAAGTTCGTCAAAGAACTCTTACCGGTCGCGGACAGCCTGGAGAAAGCGGTCGAAAGCACTGAAGGCCAGACAGATTCCAGTGAGCTGGTGGTCTCCATTCGCGAAGGCGTGGAAATGACGCTTGATCTGTTCAAGAAGAGTCTGGGCAAATTCAACGTTGAAGAGCTGAACCCGGTGGGTGAGCCGTTTGATCCGCAGCAGCACGAAGCCATGTCCATGGTGCCGGCCCCAAATGCCGAGCCCAACAGTGTGGTGGCCGTGGTGCAGAAAGGCTATCTGCTGAATGGCCGCGTGGTTCGTCCGGCCATGGTAATGGTGGCTAAAGCCGAAGAAGGCCCAAAAATCGACGAGCAGGCTTGAAAACCAGATTAACGCGCCAATATAGCTTTTAAACAGAAATTGCCGGAGTGAAACGCTCCGGGCAGGCATTCAGAAGAATTGGAGTGAGTCAATGAGCAAGATTATCGGTATCGACCTGGGCACGACCAACTCCTGTGTAGCCATCATGGATGGCGACAAGGTCAAGGTTATCGAAAACGCCGAGGGTGATCGCACCACCCCGTCCATCATCGCTTACACCGATGACGGCGAAACCCTGGTAGGCCAGTCGGCCAAG
>JABXHG010000188.1 GCA_013393545.1 Alteromonadaceae bacterium
GTCTGCTTGACGCCGTACCGATCATCGGTACGGCGTCAAGCAGACCAGCCATGATGAAAGTTTTGGTTTGCAGAGACGGAGCCATTTCCGGCTGACGTGCAGAAGATTCCAGCAGCTTGCCGCCCAGCAGAGCGAAGCCGATACCAGTAGCCAGAGCGCCACAACCCAGGATGATAGCAGCTGCGATGAATACGATTTCCATTTAAAACTCCTTAGCTTTCAGTTGATTAAAGGTTGATTTAGATTTTGTTATCCGGGTTTTACAAAACTTGTCGGCTGCCCGTTAGTGGTCTTCGTGAGCCTGGCTCAGGTAAACCACAGACAGGGTTGTGAAAATGAACGCCTGCAGGGTGATAACCAGAATATGGAAGATCGCCCAGGGCACGTTCAGCGTCCACTGCACCCAGAACGGCAGAATCGCGATAAGAATGAACACTACCTCACCGGCGTACATGTTGCCAAACAGACGCAGCGCAAGGCTGAGCGGCTTGGTCAACAGACCCAGGATTTCCAGCACCAGGTTGAACGGAACCAGTGCCCAGTGATTGAACGGGGTGAAGGAAAGCTCTTTGGCAAAGCCACCCGCGCCTTTCACTTTAATGCTGTAGAAGATAATCAGCAGGAATACACCGATGGAGATACCAAAGGTACCGTTCGGGTCGGTGGTCGGTACGATCTTGAAGTATTCAAGACCCAGGAAGTGAGCGATTTGCGGAATGAAATCCACTGGAATCAGCTTCAGGCTGTTCATCAGGAAGATCCACACGAAGATGGTCAGCGCCAGCGGTGCAATAACCGGGTTTCGACCGTGGAAACCGTCGCGGATGATGCCCTGGATAAATTCGAAGGTCATTTCGACCACATTTTGCAGGCCGCTCGGCACACCTGTGGTGGCTTTCTTGGCGACCATGCGGAACAAACCCAAAAACAGGATGCCCATGAAAATGGACCAACCGAGGGTGTCTACGTGAAACGCCATAAAGCCCATGTCTGAGGCTTCCTGGCCGGTGCGGGCCATGGTCCAGGTCGCTTCCTGGATCACAGTGCCATCGGCACGTTCATAGCCTTCCGGAAGTTTACCGTAGGTCAGGTTGGTAAGGTGGTGTTGTATATACTCTACTGGGGTATCAGCTGCCATACTGCTCTCACGTCCAGTCTATAGCTGTCGTTTAGGTTGAATCAGGAAGTGCAGAACACCACTGAGAACAACCATTACAGCAAAAGTGAATAACAGAGCCGGTACATGGACTGGCTCCATCAAGATGAAAACTGCCGCAAAACCCACTGCGGTAAGGGCCAGCTTTACGCCTTCCGCCCTGAACATGCTGCCCACCATCAGGTGCGCATGCCGTGCGCCCTGGTACCGGTACATCCGGTGGGCAAAGTAAACGTTTGGTATGACAAATATAAGACCGCCGATAAAAGCGGAATAACCAGCCAAACGACTTTCCAGCGCCCACAGCAGGCTGAGGGTAATCAACGCTGCCATCTCGATAACCAGCCACTTTATAAGGGGCAACTGTATGATGGCCTTCTTGATACGCGTCATCTCACCTGCTGTTGAATCAAGCGCGCGGAATTATATGTGTTAACCGTAACGCGTTCAATACAATCCGGCGGAAAAATCGCTCAAAAAACAAACACATTTTCGGGTGTTGGTGGTCCTTTCACAGCAAGTTGTGCCGGTGTTATTCAACGACAACCACATCTGGTGTTTTCGTGCTATTACAGGACTTTTGGATGAGAGCCGGATTTACCGGCGACGATCAGTGAATGTGGTTGAGAATGCCATCCAGCTCATCCAGTGAGGTGTATTCAATTACCAGTTTGCCCTTGCCTCGCTTGCCGTGGGCAATGGACACTCGAGCGCCCAGGCGGTCGGACAGATCATCCTGCAGGGCGCGAATGTTGGGATCGACCACAGCTTTCTCCGTTTTCTGCTCACCCGGTTTAGCATCCTGTACCCGGCGCACCAGCGCTTCGGTCTGGCGCACGGACAGGGATTTGGCGACCACCTGTTTGGCCACCTGCACCTGCTGTTCCGGCGGCAGGGTGAGCATGGCCCGGCCATGGCCCATTTCCAGATCGCCGTGTTCGAGCATGGTGCGCACGTCTTCGGTCAGACCGATCAGGCGCAGCAGGTTGGTAATGGTGGTGCGGGATTTCCCCACTGCTTCGGCCACCTGGTTCTGGGTCAGGCCGAATTCATCCTGCAGGCGCTGCAAGGCGAACGCTTCTTCGATGGGGTTGAGGTTTTCCCGCTGAATGTTTTCGATCAGCGCCATGGCGATGGCGGCGTCGTCCGGCACATCCCGGACAATGGCGGGGATGCTGTCCAGCTCGGCCATTTGCGTGGCTCGCCAGCGACGCTCACCGGCAATCAGTTCGTAACGGCCCTCGGCAATGTGGCGAACCACCACCGGCTGCATCACGCCTTGCTGGCGAATGGAATCTGCCAGTTCCTGCAAGGCGGCTGCGTCCATGTCGCGCCGGGGCTGGTAGCGCCCGCGCTGGATCAGATCAATGGGAATTTCGCGCAGTTCGCCGTCGTGGCTACTGGTGGCCTCGTTCAGATCCACTTTCGAATTCTGCAGTAGTGCGCCGAGCCCCCGTTGGCCCAAACCTCGTTTTTTCGCCGCCATGGTGTCTGCCGTTCTTCCCTTTGTCTTGTTGGATACATGCCCGCCGGATGGCGGTCTATGTTACACCGCCTCGGCGGCAGCTGTCTTTTTTGTGCCGTGGCGGCGCACCATTTCACCCGCCAGCGCCAGGTAGGCCACCGCGCCCTTGGAAGCGCGGTCGTATTTCAGCGCCGGCAGGCCATAGCTGGGAGCTTCGGCCAGGCGCACGTTGCGGGGGATGACCGCCCGGTAAACCTTGTCGCCAAAATATTCGTTGAGCTGGCCGGACACATCCAGGGTCAGACTGTTACGGGGGTCGTACATCGTGCGCAAAATGCCTTCAATCTGCAGATCGGGGTTGACCGTTTCCCGGATCTGTTCGACGGTGCTCATCAGCGCCGCCAGGCCTTCCAGGGCATAGTACTCACACTGCATGGGAATCAGGATGGAATCGGACGCAGACAGGGCATTGACGGTAAGCAAGTTCAGTGACGGCGGGCAGTCGATCAGGATGTAGTCATAGTTATCGCGCACGCTGTTGAGAGCCAGACGCAGACGGTGTTCGCGGCCGATTTCGTTCATCAGCTCCACTTCAGCGGCAGTCAGGTCGCCATTGGCGGGAATCAGGTCGAAGCCCGCTTCGCTGACATTGACCACCACCTCGGTCGGTTTCGCCCGTTTGGTCAGGACATCAAAGCCGGACAGCTCCGTGCCGTTTTTATCCACACCACTGCCCATGGTGGCGTTGCCCTGCGGGTCCATGTCCACCAGCAAAACCCGGCGCTTGGTGGCGGCCAAAGAGGCAGCAAGGTTCACGCAGGTGGTGGTTTTGCCCACACCGCCTTTTTGATTGGTCACTGCAATCACGCGTGCCATGCCTGTGCCTCCTTTTATCATGCTTACGGGGTGGCCGAAACGGCCGCTGAATCTGCCCGGTTAACGATCAACAAATGCCGTTCGCCATCGGCGCCGGGAACCTGCAGGGAATGCGAGGATTCTACCTGCCAGCCGGCCGGAAGGGCAGACACTTCATCATCCGGATACTGGCCTTTCATGGCAAGGAACTGGCCGTCTTCCGCCAGCAGGGAATCACACCATTCCACCAGGTTTGCCAGTGCGGTAAAGGCCCGGCTACTGATCTGGCTGAACGGCTGCGCCGGCTGGCAGTCTTCGGCCCGGCCGTGAATCACCTCCACGTTAGTCAGACCCAGCTCCAGTACACACTGGTTCAGAAAACGGGTTTTCTTGCCATTGCTGTCCAACAGGGTGAAGCGTTTGTCTGGAAACACGATAGCCAGGGGAATACCCGGCAGGCCGCCACCGGCGCCCACGTCCAGCAGATGGTCAGTAGTCACCCAGGGCACAATCGTCAGGCTATCCAGTAGCTGGCGCGCGACCATCACCCGTTCATCCCGCACGGCGGTCAAGTTGTAGGCCTTGTTCCATTTATTAAGCAGAGCCAGAAAAGCCAGCAGTTGCTGCTGCTGGCTTTCGGTGAGTGCCAGGTCCATTGCTGCCAGCCCCTGACGGAGCTGGTCTTGCCATTGTGGATAACTCATCTCAGGCGCTCTGTTTTTTCAACAGGTCACGCTTTTTAAGGTGCACCAGAATCTGACTGACCGCTGCCGGCGTGACGCCCTGAATGCGTGAAGCCTGAGCCACGGTTTCCGGGCGCACTTCTTTAAGCTTCTGCTTGATCTCGTTGGATAACCCACCAATCACATCGTAGTCCAGATCGATCGGCAGGGCGGTGTTTTCGTTCTTGCGCAGGCGCTCGATCTCATCGGCCTGGCGGGAAATGTAGCCCTCGTACTTGATCTCGATTTCTACCTGATCGGCCACATTCGGGTCTTCGGCCTGCTCGGCACCAATCTCCGCCACATGGTTGTAGAAGATTTCCGGCCGCCGCAGCAGCTCAGCCAGGGTGTGGTCCCGGTTCATGGGCTGTTTCAGGTACAGGTTGGCCCGCTCGCCCGCCTCGGTGTTCGGATGAATACGGGTGGTTTCCAGGCGCTGGCGTTCCTTGCGGATGCCCTCACACTTGTCGTTGAACGTCTGCCAGCGCTCGTCGTCCACCAGCCCCAGTTTGCGGCCGGTTTCGGTCAGGCGCAGATCGGCGTTGTCTTCGCGCAGAATCAGTCGGTATTCAGCACGGCTGGTGAACATTCGATACGGCTCTTTGGTGCCCATGGTGATCAGGTCATCCACCAGTACACCGAGGTAAGCCTCATCCCGGCGCGGGTACCATTCGTCTTTTTCCTGTGCGCGCAACGAGGCATTGACCCCCGCCAGCAGGCCCTGGGCGCCGGCTTCTTCGTAGCCGGTGGTGCCGTTGATCTGGCCGGCGAAGTACAGGCCCTGGATGAACTTGGTTTCCAGGGTATGACGCAGATCCTGCGGGTTCAGGTAATCGTATTCGATGGCGTAGCCCGGCCGGGTAATGTGGGCGTTCTCGAAACCGCGAATGGAGCGCACCGCCGCCAGCTGGATATCAAACGCCAGGCTGGCGGAAATGCCATTCGGGTACAGCTCGTGGGTGGTCAGCCCTTCCGGCTCCACGAAAATCTGGTGTGAATCCTTGTCGGCGAAACGGTTCACCTTGTCTTCAATGGACGGGCAGTAACGCGGGCCCACCCCTTCGATATCTCCGGCAAACATGGGCGAGCGGTCAAAGCCGCTGCGAATGATGTCGTGGGTCTCTTCGGTGGTGCGGGTGACGTAACAGCACACTTGCTCGGGGTGCTGGCTGCGGTCACCCATAAAGGACATGACCGGTGTGGGGGCATCGCCCCACTGCTCCTGCATCACCGAGAAATCCACTGACCGGGCGTCGATGCGCGGCGGTGTACCGGTTTTCAGGCGGCCGACGTTGAAGGGTAATTCCCGTAATCGTTTGGCCAGGGCATTGGCGGGCGCATCGCCGGCCCGGCCGCCTGAGTGATTCTGCATACCGATGTGGATAACACCGCCGAGGAAAGTGCCGGTGGTCAGCACCACGGTTTTGGCGTTAAAGCGGATACCGGTTTGAGTGACCACACCGGTCACCTGGTCGTTTTCCACAATCAGGTCGTCGGCCGCCTGTTGGAATAGCATCAGGTTGGGCTGGTTTTCCAGGATCTGGCGAATGGCGGCCTTGTACAATACGCGGTCCGCCTGAGCCCGGGTGGCTCGTACCGCCGGGCCCTTGCGGCTGTTCAACACCCGGAACTGGATGCCGCCCAGGTCCGTGGCTTTCGCCATGGCACCGCCCAGGGCGTCGATTTCCTTCACCAGGTGGCTCTTGCCAATGCCGCCGATGGCCGGGTTACAGGACATCTGCCCCAGGGTCTCAATGTTGTGGGTGAGCAGCAGGGTTTGCGACCCCATACGCGCGGCCGCCAGGGCAGCTTCGGTACCGGCATGGCCACCACCAATGACAATGACATCGAAACGGGTCGGGAAATCCACTCTTCACCTCGAAAAAAGGGGTATAAAAACAGGCGGGCGAGTATAACGCCTCGCCCGGGAAAATGCAGTCAGAATGTGCAAATTTTAACCAGAAAGGTTCATGGGTAAAAGCCGAAACTCATACCCATTCAAGGGCTTGGCCGAGTCAGTTCAGAAACTTTTCAAGAAAGTTATCCACATATTCGGACCATTCACAGAACCCTAAAAATCAGTGCAACCTATTGTTTTATTTATATATTACGAAAATCTTCCAAAGGTTATCCGGGACTTTTCCCGAAAACTGTCCACAAGGCCGGGCCGATTCTCTCAGAAATCATCGGCCCTGTTACCCGGGCTTGTGGATGCACCGGAACCTCCGGCGGTACCGGCCGCCAGCCGGTCCAGTTCCTTTTCCACAGCATTGGAAGACTTGGCAAACCGAGCCAGCAGGTTGTAAAGCACCGGAATGATAAACAGCGTGAGCGTGGTGGCGAAAACCAGCCCGCCAAGGATCACCATACCGATGGACGCCCGGCTTTCAGCCCCCGCACCAGAGGCCAGCACCAGCGGCACCGCCCCGAACACGGTGGAAATAGTGGTCATTAAAACGGGCCGGAAGCGCAGAGTGGCGCCTTCCAGAATGGCATCCCGTACCGAGTAACCTTTATCCCGCAGCTGGTTGGCGAACTCCACGATCAGGATGCCGTTCTTCGCCATCAACCCCAGCAACATGACAATACCGATCTGGCTGTAGATGTTCAGGCTGATGCCGGACCAGGCCAGTGCAATCAAAGCACCGGTGACCGCCAGCGGCACCGAGAGCATGATGATGATCGGATGGATCCAGCTTTCAAACTGCGCCGCCAGCACCAGAAACACAATGACGAAGGCAAGACCAAAGGTGACGTAAATGGCAGCGGAAGAGTCCTGAAATTCCCGCGACAAGCCCTGATAGCTGACCCGGGCTTCCGGCGGCAGGTTATCCACAGCCAGGTTGTTCAGGTACTCCAGCGCCGACCCCAGATCATAGCCTTCCGCCAGGTTGGCGCTGACAATTACCGCCGGTAGCCGGTCAATTCGACGCAGGTCCGGGTTGGCGCCGATTTCCTCCACCGAGACGAGGGCTTTCAGGGGCACCAGATCACCCCCTTCCCTGGGCCGCAGGAAAATCTGCTCCATATCGCCCGGCGTGGCCCGGTCGGCGTCGTTGGCCTGGACTACCACATCGTATTCACGACCCCGGTCCAGATAGGTGGTCACCTGCCGGGAAGCCAGCATGGTCTGCAGAGTCAGGCCCACGTCTTCCACGGTGATATCCAGGTCCGCCGCCCGGTCCCGATCAATGTTGACCAGCAGCTCGGGGCGGGTCAGTTCGAAATCGGTATCGACGTTCAAAAGGTTGGGGTTTTCACTGGCCCGCTCCACGATTTCCTGGCTCCAGGCTTGAACCGACTCATAATCCGGGCCGCCTATCACGAATTCCACCGGCTGGCTGAAGCCACGCTGGCCAAGACCGGGCGGGTTGATCACGCTGATTCTCACCCCGGAAATGTCCGCCAGTTTTTTACGAATTTCCGTGGCCAGTTGCTGCTGTTTCACCGACCGCTGCTCCCAGGGCACCAACCCCAGGATCATGAACGCGTTATCTTCTTCATTCCGGAACCCGACAATAGACAGAAAACGCTCGGCGATGCCTTCATCCAGGTACGGCAACAACTGTTCTTCGGCCTGACGGACAAAATGGTCCGTGTATTCCACCGTCGACCCCCGGGGCGCATCCGTGGGCATGATAATCACCCCCCGGTCTTCCACCGGCGACAGCTCCTGCGGCAGCTGTGGATAAATCACCCCGGCAATGATCAGGCCGGCCACGCCAATGCCCAGCAACAAACCAGGCTGGTTCAATGAAAACGTCAGTAGTTTTCGATAGCCATTGGCCAGGCCATTCAGAACTTTTTCGCTGAATGCCCAGAGCCGGTGCCCTTCCTCACTCTCCGGGCTGTGTCGAAGCCACTTGGAACACAACATGGGGGTGAGGGTCAGGGCGACGAAGCTGGAGAAGATCACCGCCGCGGCCAGGGTAAAACCGAACTCGGCAAACAACCGGCCAACGTTGCCGCCCATGAAGGAGATGGGCACGAACACGGCAATCAGGGTGAGCGTGGTGGCGATGATGGCAAACGACACCTGTTTCGCCCCCCGGTAGGCGGCCAGCAGCGGAGGCTCACCGTTATCGATGCGCCGCTGGATGTTTTCCAGCATGACGATGGCGTCGTCCACCACCAGACCGATGGCCAGGATAATGGCCAGCAGAGTCAGCACGTTGATGGAAAAGCCGAGAAACCCCAGGCCGATAAAGGCACCAATCACCGCTACCGGAATGGTCACCGCCGGAATCAACGTGGCCTGCCAGGAACGCAGGAACAGGAAAATGACCAGAATCACCAAAGAGACGGCGATGGCCAGTGTGGTCAGCACCTCCTTGATGGAGGCACGAATGAAGATGGATTCGTCGTAGCTTTCAGCAATGCGCACTTCCGGCGGCAGGGTCTGGCGGATCAGATCCAGCTCGGCCTGTACCGCATCCGAAACCGCCACGGTATTGGCCTTGGACTGGCGAATGATGCCCATGCCAATCGCCGTTTCGCCACTGGAACGCAGACGGCCCACATCCGATTCCACGCCCACCTGCACGTTGGCCACCTCGCCCAGCCGCAGCAGGTTATTGCCGTCACGGCGAACCACCAGCTCGCGGAAATCCTCCACGGTGGACAATCGGCCCTCGGCGCGCACGGTAAAGTTACGGGTGGACGAATCCACCGAACCGGCTGGCAACTCCACGTTGTTAGCCCGCAGTGCTCTTTCCACCTCGGCAACGGTAATATTGCGGGCTGCCAGTTTGGTGCGATCGAGCCAGACCCGGATAGCGTAGCGCCGCTCACCGCCAATGCGCACATCGGCCACGCCATCCAGCACCGATAACCGGTCTGCCAGTACACGGTCGGCATAGTCACTGAGCTCGGCGGCATCCCAGTCATCACTGAGCAGGGTTACCCACATCATCGGCCGGGCATCGGAGTCGGCCTTGCGCACCACGGGCGGGTCGGCTTCTTCGGGCAGCTGGTTGGCCACCCGGGACACCGCATCCCGCACGTCGTTGGCGGCGATATCCACATCCCGGGAGGTATTGAATTCAATGCTGGTGCGGGACTCACCCTGTTCGGTGGAGGACTCAATGGAGCGAATGCCTTCAATGCCGCTGATAGCCCCTTCAATCACCTGGGTGATCTGGGTATCCACCACTTCGGCGGCGGCGCCCGTGTAATCGGTGGAAATGGACACCACCGGCGGATCAATATCCGGGTACTCCCGTACGGCCAGGCCCAACAGCGCGGCAACGCCGAACACCACGATCAACAGGCTGAGAACCGTGGCAAACACCGGCCGTTTGATGGAAATGTCGGAAAGCACCATGGTCAACTCTCCGACGGTTGGGCAAAGCGGTTATCGGGAATGGCCTGTTCATTTTCCACCACCCGTATGGGGTTACCGGAACTCAGGCGATCCTGACCGGTGATGATCACCCGGGCTCCGGTATCCAGCCCCCTGGCAATCTCCACCCAGCCGGGCATGCGGGCACCGGTTTCGACCGACAGTCGGCGGGCTTGCTCGCCTTCGGCCACAAACACGAATTTCTCGTCACCCCGGATCAACAGCGCCTGCTCGGGAATCACCAGTCCTTCGCGCTGCTGCAGGGTCAGTGCCGCGGACATGAACTGGCCCGGCCGCAAGAGGCCGTCCTGGTTATCAATCATCGCTCGCACCGGCAACGACCGGCTCAGTTCATTGATGCGGCTGTCCAGTTCAGCCAGTTCGCCCTCGAAGATTTCACCGGGGAAAGCCGGAGACTGCGACAATACCGTCTGACCGAGGCGAACTTCTCCGATAAACCGTTCCGGCACCGAGAAGCGCAGTTCCATCTGATCGGTGGCATCCAGGGTTGCCAGACTGGTACCGGACTGCAGATAGGCGCCCCGGGTTACGTCCGAAAGCCCCACCACCCCGGCAAACGGGGCTTCAATGCGGTGGTTATCCAGCCGCACCCGTGCAGCCTCGCGCTGAGCAATGGCAACATCCAGCGCGGTGCGCAATTCATCCACCTGGGACTGGGAAATGCTGTTATTAGAACGCAGGCGCAGGGCCCGGTCCAGCTGTCGGCGGGCATCGGCCAGCTGGGCTTCAATCACCTGCAAATCGGCCCGGGCCTGGCGATCGTCCAGGCGTACCAGCAAATCGCCCTGCTCTACCCGTTGGCCCGGCTGCAGATTCAGTTCCACCACCCGGCCGCTGACTTCTGTGGTCACTTCCACCGAATCGGGCGCGCGCAGTGTCGCCACGGCCCGCACTTCATCCCGCACCTGCTGGCGTTGCGGGGCAATCACACTGACCGGCCTGGCACTGGTTTGCTCGTCGTCGCCGTTATCATCCTGCGTTGGCGCCATATTCTGGTAAATAAACGCGCCACCGGCTACGCCTGCAATCAACACCAGTGCCACCAACCATTGTTTCCACATGGGTAAAGACCTTTCCTGTTATCAATTCCCCGCGGAGGGTTCACTCCGCTCGTGTTTTTGTATCACCAGCACCACTTCGCCTACATCGATGCCCCATTTGCTCATGGTGGTCTGGTTGATGAGTGTGTTCGGCGTGATTAGATACATCCAGTCATCCATTCTCACGTCCAGGGTGCCCACGCCATCTTCATCCCAGGTGGCCTGGATATCGGCATCAAAGGTACGAATGACCTCGCCGGAGTAGTCCTTGACCACACCACGGGCGGAAAGTTCGCCCCGGAAAAATTCGTCCGGAACCAGTTGCGGGCGGGTATCGCTATAATCTTCCAGGGCCGGGCCGGCACAACCGGAGACCAGCAGCGCCATCAACAGTATCAGACCGGACCGCCGGAAACTGCGTGCGGACATTAAAAGATCAGACTTTTGCATGATATTTACACTCCCTGAATGCGGTAATAAAGCTGTATGCAGTGGAGTCTTTTACGCCCGCCCTTGAAATCCCGATTAACAACCCCATGTTGTCGGTGCAGATTCACCTTTTACCCATAAATTTTAAGAGGTTATTTTCGCTGCCCGGAAGGCATCGGGCGGCCGTATGGCACAAGCAAGATACATAAAAGAAGGAGGTTCGAAGATGGAGAATCGTACTGACGACTTTTATCCCACCCGCCTGGAACGGCCCGTTAACAACTTCGAACGCCAGGATCCGGTTATCCACAGCCAGGGCGAGGCGCGCACCAACGGCCCGTTGAGTGAAACCGAACTGGCCCAGTATGAACGGGACGGCTTTCTGGTCTTCAACAACTTTCTGGACAAGGAAACCGTACAACGATTCCGGGATGACCTGCGCGCCTATGAAGACGACGACGGCATTCTGCGCTCCGAAGGCACCATTACCGAACCCGGTAAGCAGGAAATCCGCTCAATCTTCGGCATCCACGAGTTGTCCGACCGGTTCGACAAACTGACCCGGGACCGTCGCATTCTGGACATGGTACGCCAGATCCTCGGCGGTGATGCCTACATTCACCAGTCCCGCATCAACTACAAGCCCGGTTTCCATGGCAAGGGCTTCAACTGGCACTCGGATTTTGAAACCTGGCACGCGGAAGACGGCATGCCACGCATGCGGGCGGTCAGCTTCTCCATTTCCCTGACCGACAACAACCCGTTCAATGGCCCGCTGATGCTGGTGCCCGGCACCCACAAAACCTGGTTCCCCTGCGTGGGCCGCACACCGGAAGACAATTACCAGTCGTCCCTGAAAAAACAGGAACTGGGCGTGCCCAGCGACAAGGATCTGGACCAGATGATCCGCGAAAACGGTATTGAAACCGCCACCGGTGGCGCGGGCTCACTGATCATTTTCGACTGCAACGTGATGCACGGCTCCAACGCCAATATGTCGCCCTGGCCGCGCAGTAATCTGTTCTTCGTCTATAACAGTGTGGAAAACCAGCTGCAGCAACCGTTCTGCGGTAATCGCCCGCGCCCGGATTTCCTCGGTAACCGCACCAACATCGAAGCGCTAGTGCCGATTGAATCGCCGGATCTGCGCAAAACCGGTTAACCCGGGTTCTGACCAGCCCACTTCGATAAAAAAGGGGAAGCCCGCAGGCTTCCCCTTTTGCTTTTCAGGTTATCCACACACCGGTCAGTCATCTCCCGACAGTGTCATGCCAGAGTTGTTGCCCACCTCACCATTCAAACTGATCATCCGGGTCTTGCTGATGCGGTGACGATAGATTTCCCGCAGGTACTTGATGGCTTTTTTGACGTTAGCCCGGGTCAGGCGAATGTCGTTGATGGAAACGAAATTGTCCTGGTCATGGCACATCTCCCGGTACTTTTTCTCGTACATGGGTTTGATGGCGTACCAGTTGGTGTCCAGAATCTTCGCCGGGTTTTCGAACTCATTAAGCATGCTGTCGATCAGCTCTTCGTCCAATTCCGGCGAACGGATGAAGTCAAGCATGGCATCGTCCAGACTTTCGTCGTAACGCACCTGATCGTTGGCAAAGCAGCGCTTGATATAGGCCACGATCAGAGTCAGGAAATCATCGCTCAGGCACGGGCTCTTCACCACCAGCGTAGTCAACGACAGGTTGGCGGACGCACCAATCACCAGCGCATACCGTTTGAGAGTGGTATTCGGGAAGAGCGCGTTCAGGTGCGTCTTCAACCGATTCAGGTCCATGTAGGACAGCTTGTAGTCCTTGGGCAAGGACACGATGGAGACAATCGACGAACAGTTCTTGAAGAAGTGCAGGTCCTTGAGATGGGTCGCATCGAAACCGGATTCCTTGTACTTCTTCAACGCTTCGCGGTAGCGGGAGGCCTCGATCGGCAGCAGACTCACCCCTTCGATGGCCTCGGTCACCTTGTTGAAGTGCGGCAGATCGATGGAGCGGAAGAACAGATCGTCGATATCCAGCCGAGAATCTTCATTGATGCTGCGGAACTCGGTAGCGTGAGCATCGGTGGGCACCACCGATTCGGCGTAAGCCACCGCCACCGGGCCCGCCAGACTCATGAACAGATCGTTGGCATCCAGGCGAATGGTTTCGCCGATATCCACACCGGCCCGGCGGAAATAATCCTCGTCGTAATCGGTGGTCACAGCCTGCGCGGTCAGAATGTTGAAGATCTGCTGGGAGATGTACTGGTTGGCGTACTTCTCCATGGCGTTGACGTCCACATCGCGGATCTGGCTGTCGTCCTGCTGTTCAGCGTAGCGCATGATGTCGTTGGAAATCAGCATCATGGCGTTCCACGGCCGGATGCGGTGCATCATGTCGGCATCGCGGGTTTCGTCGGCGTCGAAGTTGTAGGAGAAATCCCACTCTTCGGCCAGGTACTTGCACAGCAGGCGGCCGGCGTTGATGTGCAGCGCCTCGGACATTTCCACCCGGTTGTCCTGGATATTGGGCAGAATGCAGATACCACTGGTAAAGATCGGCTCGAAGACAAAGGAATGGTCGTGGTTTTCCAGCTCCCGGTCTTCCAGTTTCGGGTCAAAGGTCTTGCGCATGTAGGAATACTGCTGCGCCAGGCCGAATTCCGAGGCCATGCCCGAGCCGGTGCCGCCGCCGGCACTGAAGATATAGAAGTACAGCCGTGACTGGTTGGCCTTGATACCACAGGAATCGATCAGATAGCTGTGGATAAATTTCCAGTCTTCATTGGAGAAGTGGTCGGTATCCTTGTTCAGGATAATCCGCGCCAGATACTGGCCCAGAATCGGCGCGTTACCGGCACCGCCGGCATGAACCTCTGACAGGTCCATGATTTTCATCTTGTTGTAGTCTTCCAGGAAGGTGCTTTCATCGGCCCGGCGCGAGAACCGGATGCGCCCTTCAATGTCCTTGTCCAGATCGCCCAGCATGACCATGGGTTCAATCAGGAACACCGGTTTGACGGTATTGGATGTGGGCAGGTTCAGACTTTTCCGGATCCAGCGCATGGGCCCGACTTCTTTCTCCCGGCTGCGGCGTTCCTCGTTGTCCAGTTCCTGCAGATAATAGGAGCGGGCGCTGTGAACCAGCTCCGCTACATCCAGCGCAATGTTGGAGCCACAACGACCCAGCCCGATCAGGCAGACGGATGGGAAAAACTGCTGCTTACGTTCTTCACGCTGATTGTCGCTGAAAACCCGGGGAAACACCGATTCGCGCAGGTGATCCAGGTTGGAGAGGATCTGATCCAGATCCCTCTCGGTGAAATACATATACGGATCGTTCGGCGGGGTGTTGTCTTTGGATTTGCTGGCCGGTGATTTCGAGGATTTACGCGGGCTGCTGCCGGTGGTTTTCGGGCGGGCGGGGCTCTTGCTGGCCGCCTTCTTGACTACACGGGCTTCCGATGCGACGGCTGAGGTGTTGTCGAGCTCCTCATCCTGTTTTGTCGTTCCGTTGTTCTGGTGATCAGAGGGATGCGAGTTACTCATGACAGTCCGTCCGGATAGCGAGGAATAAATTTCAAAAATTTAACATACAAGATACCAACCGCTCTCAGAATAGCCAGAAAAAATATGTCTATAAAAGGGGCCTGTTACAATTTTAAACACCCTTGGGCCACTCATTTCCCGATGCAAAACGAGCTGAAAATCTTGCCCAGCAATTCATCCGGCGTCAGCTGCCCGGTAATTTCGCCCAGGGCATCCTGAGCGGCCCGCAAATCTTCCGCCAGTAATTCCCCGGCGCCATAGCCCTCCAGCTGGCTTTGACCCTGTACCAGCGAATCCCGCGCCCGCTCGAGTGCATCCAGGTGACGGCGACGGGCCAGGAAGCCACCTTCGGTGGTGCTCGCAAACCCGATGCAGTCCTTGAGATGGTCCCGCAATGTGTCCAAACCTTCCGCGGATTTCGCGGCCAGGCGAATAACAGGTGCCGGCCGACCGGGTTCGGCGAATAGACCCACTGGCTCACCGGACAAGTCCACCTTGTTGCGAATCACCGTGACCGGCGCGTTGGCGGGTAGTTGATCTATGAAATCCGGCCAGATTTCGTGGGGCTCGGTTTTGTCGGTGGTGGTGGCGTCCACCAGCAACAGAATCCGGTCGGCCTTGTTGATTTCATCCCACGCGCGGGCAATGCCGATCTGTTCCACTTCATCGGGGCTGTCACGCAGACCCGCCGTATCGATGATGTGCAACGGCATGCCATCAATGTGAATATGTTCTTTCAGCACATCCCTGGTAGTGCCTTCAATGGCGGTTACAATCGCCGTTTCCCGGCCCGCCAGGGCATTCAGCAGGCTAGACTTACCGGCGTTGGGCCTGCCGGCGATTACCACGTTCATACCATCGCGCAGAATGGTGCCCTGCTCCGCTTCGGCAAGGATGGCGGTCACCTGCTCCAGCAGACCGGTCAAATCTCCCGCGACTTTGCCATCCGCCAGAAAATCAATTTCCTCTTCGGGGAAATCAATGGCGGCCTCCACATAAATTCGCAGATAGGTAACTGCCTCTACCAGCTGTTCGATGCGCCGGGAAAACACGCCCTGCATGGAGCGCACCGCACAGCGGGCCGCCTGTTCCGAACTGCTTTCAATCAAATCCGCGATGGCTTCGGCCTGGGCCAGATCCAGTTTGTCGTTCAAAAAGGCCCTTTCGGAAAATTCGCCAGGGCGCGCCAGGCGGGCACCCTGGCTACAGACTTCCCGCAACAGCAGATCCAGAATGACCGTCCCGCCATGGCCCTGTAACTCGAGTACGTCTTCACCGGTGAAGGAATGCGGGTTGGGGAAAAACAGGGCGATGCCCTCGTCAATCAGATTGCCCTGGCCATCGAGGAAGGGCCCGTAGTGAGCAAACCTGGGTTTGGGCGCAAAGCCCAGCATCTGGCGGGCAATGGCAGCGGCCGCCGGGCCGGAGACCCGGACGATGCCGACCCCGGCCTGACCCGGCGCGGTGGCAATGGCGGCGATGGTTTCAGTGCTTGGTTGCATGTTTCGGTTCCGGTGAAAACAACAAAGGCTCCCGTGGGAGCCTTTGTCTGGTCAGAATCAGTGACAATGTCAGTAATTCTTGCTGGCGGTTTCCGCTTCAATCTTGCGAGTAATGTACCACTGCTGAGCAATGGACAACACGTTGTTGGTCAGCCAGTAAAGTACCAGACCGGCCGGGAACCACAGGAAGAAGATGGTGAAAATCAGCGGCATGCCTTTCATCAACTTCGCCTGCATGGGGTCCGGCGGTGTCGGATTCAGACTCATCTGGATGAACATGCTGGCGCCCATCAGGATCGGCAGAATGAAGAACGGATCCATCTGCGACAGGTCGTTGATCCACAGGAAGAACGGCGCATGGCGCAGTTGCACGGCTTCAAACAGAACCCAATACAGGGAAATGAACACCGGCATCTGTACCAGAATGGGCAGACAGCCACCGAGCGGGTTGATCTTTTCCCGCTTGTACAGCGCCATCATTTCCTGGGACATCCGCTGCCGGTCGTCACCGTACAGTTCTTTCAGGCGATTCAGTTGTGGAGCGACCGCGCGCATTTTCGCCATGGATTTATAACTGGTGGCCGACAGGTGGAAGAACACCAGTTTGACCACCACGGTCAGCAGGATGATGGACACACCCCAGTTGCCAACCAGACCATGGAACCACTGCAGCACGTAGAACAGCGGCAGGGAAATGAAGAACAACCAGCCAAAATCAACCGTGCGGTCGAGGTTCGGTGCCAGGTTTTCCAGACGATCGATGATTTTCGGACCGACATAGGCGGTTGCGCCAACTTCGGCGGTTTCTCCCGGCGCCACGGTTGTGGCCGGATAAACAAAGCCCATCACGTGCAACTGGTCACGTTTGGTGGTCTGGAACTGTGCGGGCTGATCGCGTTCGGGGATCCAGGCGGTCAGGAAGTAATGTTGCAGGAATGCCAGCCAGCCATTGGTCACCTGCTGGTTGACGCGTTCCTCGGACAGGTCGTCAAAATCGTACTTCTCGTAAGGATCTTCCGGTGTGCTGACTACCATACCCAAATAGGCGCGAATGCCCATGCTGGTTTGCGAAGTGGGATCCGGTGACTGGTCACGGACGATTTTGCCGGTGAAATTACCTTCCCAAGGGGATTCCGAGGTGTTTTCAATCAGGTAACGAACATTGATTTCGTAGCTATCACGACCGAAGACATATCGTTTGGTGATGTTAATGCCGTCTTCGGTCTGGTAGGAAAGATCAATTTGTAGCTGATCCTGACCTTCTTCCAGCGTGTAACTATTGGCTCCGCTTTCGAATACCGGCGGCTGGCTGGCGTTTCGGCCATCCGGGCCATTGCGACCAATCAATCCGCTCTCCATCAGGTAGGTGCGGTTGGAGGTGTTGGTCAATAGCTTCAGTGGCTCTTCACTATTGAGCGTTTTGTCATGTTTCAGTAGATCGCTGGATACCAGATTGCCGCCGATACGGTCGATAGTCAGCTCGTAAACATCCGTTTTGACGGTCACATAGCGGTTGGTTAAGCCGCTGGCTTGCGTGTTGGCGGCCACGGATGCGCCGTTACCGCTGTCGGGGGTGGTGAATTCATCCCCGGAGGAGCCGGTGTTTCCCTCAGGCAGCATCATTTCGTCGGCCGAAGCAGTGCTGTTACCGGTGGTTTCGGATTGGGCAACCTGATCCGTGGCTGGCTGGTGATAATCCTCGTTCCAGGCCAGGACCATCAGGTAACTGACAATCGCAAGACCGGCAAACAAAACGATGCGTTTGATATCCATAAACTTAATGTCTGGTCTGAGTAGTGGAGTGGGAGTTGTCCATGCGGGTGCTTTCCTGCTTCTGGCAGCTCAATGGCGATGGCTCGGTTCCCGGTACCGGATCATAACCGCCTTCGGCCCAGGGATGACACCGTAAAAGCCGGGCACCTGCCAGGTAGCTGCCTTTGACAGCACCATGCTGTTGGATCGCTTCGATGGCGTATTGTGAACAGGTTGGGTGGTGTCGGCAATGGCTGGCCATCATTGGACTGATGGCGTACTGGTAGAAGCGGATGGGCAGAAGCAGCAGCTGACGCATTAACCGGTACCTCGGGATTTTGCGTCTGAGTGTTCAGACAAGGTCTGTTTGTATTTTTTTTTCACTCTTCGCCAGAGGTCATTCAGTGCCGTCTGAACAGATCGGTTATCCAGGTTGTTCAGACCCTGCCGACCAAGAATTACCATATCTAGTCCTGGCAGATCCTGCTGGTGACGGAAGGTTTCTCTGACCTGGCGCTTGATCCGGTTTCGCTGGACCGCTAGTCGCAGGTTTTTCTTGGAGAAAATAAGACCGATCCTGGCATGACCCAGGTTATTGGGTGTCGCCAGGATCAGAAAATTCCTGTGCGGAACTTTCAGGGTTACGTCATCGAAGACTTTGCTGTAATCCGAAGGCTTCAGAAGCCTGTGAGATTTCGGAAACCCCAAAGTCTTCACAAGGTAATCCTGGAGTTACGCAGACAGACGTGCACGGCCTTTGGCACGACGACGGGACAGCACCTTACGACCATTGGCAGTGGCCATACGGGCACGGAAACCGTGGACACGCTTGCGCTTCAGGACGCTCGGTTGAAAAGTTCTTTTCATGGTGAAGTTCTCACAAATTCGTCAATGGACTTTGATCGTTGGCTGAAAAACAGACAGCCAAAACAGGAGCGGCATTCTATTCAAATCGCGGGGCAAGTTCAATGTTTATTGGTCAGGGCTTCGGTTTTTACCGGGTAGGGTCGGCAAAGGCGGTCACATAACAGAATCAATAAAGTCTTTTTTAAATTCTTTAAAGATTATTTATTACTGTTATTAGGCACCTGCTTTTCTGTGGGTAAGTGGATTTTTTCACGGAAAAACAAAAACCTGGAATCTTGACAAGGATCTTGATGAAGGCCGATGAGCTCTGTGGATAGCGACCGCAGGAAATGTGTAAAAGTTGCGTTTTGTGGCAGACAGTGAGTTGTTCATGGGTCGGTGCAACGGTTGCACACAGGGTTGGTACCCGGGTTTGCACACACCTCTGTGAGTAACTTTTTTTCACCGATTTTCTGTACACAAGGTTGTGTATAGGTTGACAATCATCTGATATGTATGGAGATTTATTTCCACAGCCTGTTCATTAACCTTCCGGGCGGTCTTTTACTACCTGGAGTCTCGGGGTAGAATCAGCCGTTGCTTTAATACCGCCATTCGTCGATTGCCGGGTGAGCGGTGGTCATCGCGATACCATGGGTCGTGATACAAACGGTTCGATATACAACAGTTTCAGGAGCAGGCGGTTTTCCCAACCTATGTGGCATCAATGTCTGGAAGTACTCCGGGATGAATTTCCCGCTCAACAGTTCAATACCTGGTTGAGACCCCTTCAGTCGGATCTGCGGGAGGGGCAGTTGATGCTGTTTGCGCCAAACCGGTTTGTCATGGATTGGGTTAACCAGAAGTACCTGCGGCGCATAGAGGAAGTGCTAAAAGACCTGAATGGTGGCCAGGCGCCCCGTGTGGTAATGAAAGTAGGGTCGGCGCCTCGTGAAAGCGAACCGGTTCAGCGTTCCGTCGAGGCCCGTCCGGCTGATCCAGGTGCCGGAGTGATTGATGAAACTGGCCGTAGCGTGACCGAAGAGGAAAAAAGCGTGGCGGCGACGGTCCCCCCTGCCACCGGCTCGGGCGAACCCCAACAGTCCCCCTCCCCGGCCCGCGTCCGCAACCAGCGCCGGGATGTGCAAGTGGAAGGTGATATAAAACACCAGAGTTTCCTGAACGAAACTTTCACCTTTGAAACCTTTGTTGAAGGCAAGTCCAACCAACTGGCCCGGGCGGCTTCCATGCAGGTGGCTGAAAACCCCGGCGGTGCGTATAACCCGTTGTTTCTGTACGGCGGCGTGGGGTTGGGTAAAACTCACCTGATGCATGCCATCGGTAATGAAATTGTTCGCCGCAATCCCGGTGCGAAAGTCGCCTATCTACGCTCGGAACGGTTCGTGGCGGATATGGTCAAGGCGCTGCAGCTGAACGCCATCAACGAATTCAAGCGTTATTATCGTTCGGTGGATGCCCTGCTGATTGATGATATCCAGTTCTTTGCCCGCAAGGAGCGCTCCCAGGAAGAGTTTTTCCACACGTTCAACGCCTTGCTGGAAGGCGGTCAGCAAGTAATCGTTACCTGTGACCGTTTCCCCAAAGAAATTGTCGACATGGAAGAGCGTTTGAAGAGCCGCTTCGGCTGGGGGCTGACGGTGATGGTGGAGCCGCCGGAACTGGAAACCCGGGTGGCCATTCTGATGAAAAAAGCCGAGCAGGCGAACGTCAAACTCAGTAGCGAAGCGGCTTTTTTTATCGCGCAGAAAATCCGTTCCAACGTTCGGGAGCTGGAAGGCGCACTGCGCCTGGTAATAGCGAATGCTCACTTCACCGGTTCCGAGATTACTCCGCCGTTCATCCGGGAAAGCCTGAAAGACCTGCTGGCCCTGCACGAAAAACAGGTTAGTATTGATAACATACAACGCACGGTGGCGGAGTACTACAAGATCAAGGTGGCGGACCTGCTTTCCAAGCGCCGCACCCGCACTGTCACTCGTCCCCGGCAAGTGGCGATGTCGTTGGCCAAGGAGCTGACCAATCACAGTTTGCCGGAAATTGGCGATGCCTTCGGTGGTCGTGATCACACCACCGTTTTGCATGCCTGCAAGAAAATCGTTGAACTTCAGGAAACCGATCCCGGTATCCGGGAAGACTATCAGAACTTCATGAGATTGCTGACGACCTGATGCGCCTCCGGGTCGTGGCCAAACATTCACTTCCGATAACAGAAACCGAGTGCCATGAAACTGACAATCAGCCGTGAATCCCTGCTCACTCCGCTGCAAAGCATTGCCGGCGTAGTGGAAAAGAAACAGACCATGCCGGTACTGTCCAACGTGTTGCTTGAAGCGGAAGACAACACGCTGACGCTGACCGGCACTAACATGGAAGTCGAGCTGGTGGCACGGGTGACCCCGGTGCATGTGGACCAGCCTGGTCGTATTACTGTGCCGGCCCGCAAATTGGCGGATATCTGCCGGGCGGTCAGTGATGAAGCGCCGATTGACATGGCTCTGGAAGGTGACCGGTTGCACCTGCGGGCTGGCAATTCCCACTTCACGCTCTCCACCCTGCCGGCGGAACATTTTCCCAACGTGGAAGACGAGCCTGAAAGTTTTCGGCTGGAGCTGCCGCAGAAAGAGCTGGAATACATGCTGGATGCCACTGCGTTTGCCATGGCTCAGCAGGATGTGCGCTATTACCTTAATGGCCTATTGCTGGAAGTGGACAGCGGCCATGTCCGCACCGTGGCGACCGACGGCCATCGTCTGGCCATGGCGCATCAGGACATGGAAACCGGTTGTCCGGAATTGCGCCAGGTAATTGTGCCCCGCAAAGGTGTGCTGGAACTGGCCCGTTTGTTAGACGATGTGGAAACACCGGCGACGCTGGTGATCGGTGATAACCACCTGCGTGCCACAGTGGGCTCTTATACCTTTACCTCCAAGCTGATTGAAGGCAAATTCCCGGATTACAACCGGGTGATTCCGCGCGGTGGTGACAAGGTAGTGCTGGCGGATCGTGCCACACTGAAAAATACTCTGCAGCGGGCCGGCATCCTGTCTCACGAAAATATCCGGGGCGTGCGCCTGAACCTGGCCTCCGGGCAACTGCAGGTGTTTGCGAATAACCCGGATCAGGAACAGGCTGAAGATGCCTTGCCGGTGGATTACGAGGGTGAATCCCTGCAAATCGGTTTCAACGTCGGTTATCTTGTGGATGTTATGAATGCTCTGGATGACGACCAGGTGAAAATTACTCTGTCGAATCCCAACAGCAGCGCATTGATTGAATCGGAAACCGATAGCCGTTGTCTTTATGTGGTCATGCCCATGCGCCTCTAGGCGCCTGGGTTGTTCCTGATTTTATGGCGCTGATCAAACTTCAGACTCAGCACTTTCGCAACCTGGCGCCAAATCCGGTCAGCTTCTCCCCTTCCTTTAACCTGTTGTACGGCGCCAACGGCAGCGGCAAGACGAGTGTGCTGGAAGCGATTGGCTACCTTGGGCTGGGCCGGTCCTTTCGGGTTAATCGCCATCAAGCGGTGGTGGCCCATGGCCAACAGAAGCTGACAGTTTTTGGGGCCCTGGATGGTGGTGTCGTTTCTTCTGCTCCATCTTATGAGTCTTCCCCTGCCCACCGTCTGGGTTTGTCGCGGGATATCCCGGCCAAAGAAACTCTTTTGCGGGTCGATGGTGAGGCGGTTCGTAGCCTCTCAGCACTGGCGATGCACCTGCCTGTCTCGGTTATTGATCCCGGCGTGTTCGATATTGTGGCCGGCGGTCCAGGTAAGCGCCGGCAGTTCCTGGATTGGCTGGTGTTCCACGTGGAACCTTCCTTTTCCTCCATTTGGCAGCAATGCCAAAGAGTCACATCACAGCGGAATAAAATACTCAGAAATGGTAAACTGGACGAATCTCTGCTTAGGGTCTGGGATGCGCAATACAGTGCCCTTTCCGAGCAAATCAGCGATGCCAGGGCGTCTGTTTTCGAGCGTTTCAAAACTGCCTTTAATCAGGTGCTGGGCGAGCTGGATACCGGCTGGAAAGATGAGTTGAAGGTGAGCTTTTATCCTGGCTGGGATCGGTCAAAAGCGTTAGCGGATGTATTGGTCGGCCACCGCGAACAGGAATTGCGTATGGGCCATACGCTGTATGGGCCGAACCGGGCTGATATCCGGTTGAAATACAGAGGCCGGCCGGTCGCGGAAACCTTTTCGCGCGGCCAACAGAAAACCCTGGTCATTCTTATGAAAATTGCTCAGGGACAGGTGCTAAGTGAAGCCGGCAAGCAAGTGACGTTTTTGCTGGACGATATTAACGCCGAGCTGGATGTTCGCCATCGTCAGATGTTGGCGCAGAAACTCCAGACATTGCGGTGCCAGGTGTTTATCACCTCGATTGAACATCCGGAGCCGGACGTGCTCTGGGCAGATGGCCAGTCACCGGAATACAGAATGTTCCACGTGGAACATGGCAAATTGACGGAAGAAAAAACCGGGGAACCCCCTCAGGAGTCTCATTAATGAGTGAATCGAACTACAATTCCTCCAGTATCAAGGTCCTCAAAGGGCTTGATGCGGTGCGAAAGCGCCCGGGTATGTACATCGGGGATACCGATGATGGGACCGGCCTGCACCACATTGTCTTTGAGTTGGTGGGTAACTCCATCGATGAGGCTCTGGCGGGCCATTTCGCGGGAAACGGTAATCGAATCCACCCGGACGAGTCGATCACAGTTCAGGACAACGGGCGTGGTATCCCCGTGGATATGCACGAGGAAGAAGGCGTATCGGCGGCCGAAGTGATCATGACCGTGCTGCATGCCGGTGGTAAGTTCGACGACAACTCGTACAAGGTTTCTGGCGGCTTGCATGGTGTGGGTGTCTCGGTGGTTAACGCCCTCTCTTCCACACTCACCCTGACCATTCGCCGTGACGGCAAGGTTTATGAGCAAACTTATTCCCACGGTGTGCCTAACTCGCCTCTGGGGGAAGTGGGTGAAACCGAAGCCTCTGGCACCAAGGTGCACTTTATTCCGTCACCGGAAACCTTCACACACATTGAGTTTCACTACGACATTCTGGCCAAACGCCTGCGAGAACTGGCGTTCCTGAACCGGGGTGTCCGTATCCGCTTGACCGATGAACGCAGCGGTAAAGAGGAAGTTTTTGAATACGAAGGTGGTTTGCAGGCGTTTGTTGAACACCTGAACACTAATAAAACCCCGATCAACCGGGTCTTTCACTTCGATCACCAGCGTGACGACGGCATTGCCGTGGAAGTGGCCATGCAGTGGAACGATGCCTTCCAGGAAAACATCTACTGCTTCACCAACAACATTCCCCAGCGGGATGGTGGTACACACCTGGCCGGCTTCCGTGCCGCCCTCACCCGCTCACTGAATAACTACATCGAGCAGGAAGGGTTGGGTAAAAAAGCCAAGGTTCACACCTCTGGTGACGACGCCCGGGAAGGTCTGACCGCGATTATCTCGGTGAAAGTGCCGGACCCGAAGTTCTCCTCTCAGACCAAGGACAAGTTGGTTTCCTCCGAGGTGAAAACAGCGGTTGAGCAGGATCTGTATCAGCAGTTTGCTGACTACCTGCAGGAGCAGCCGAATGAGGCCAAGCAGATCGTCAACAAGATGATTGAAGCGGCCCGTGCCCGGGAAGCGGCGCGCAAGGCTCGCGACATGACCCGCCGCAAGGGCGCGCTGGACATCGCCGGCCTGCCCGGCAAACTTGCGGACTGCCAGGAAAAAGACCCTGCCCTTTCCGAACTGTTCATTGTGGAGGGTGACTCGGCCGGCGGTTCCGCCAAACAGGGCCGGGACCGCAAGACTCAGGCTATCCTGCCGCTGAAGGGTAAGATCCTGACCGTTGAACAAGCCCGTTTCGACAAGATGCTGTCTTCTGCGGAAGTAGGCACGCTGATTACGGCGTTAGGCTGTGGTATTGGCCGCGAAGAGTTCAATCCGGATAAACTTCGCTATCACTCCATTATTATCATGACGGATGCTGATGTGGATGGCTCGCACATCCGCACCCTGCTGCTGACCTTCATGTTCCGCCAGATGCGTGAAATCATCGAGCGGGGCCATGTGTTTATCGCCATGCCGCCCCTGTACAAGGTCAAGCGTGGCAAGCAGGAGCAATACCTGAAAGACGAGAAGGCGAAGGAAGCCTACCTGACCCAGACCGCCCTGGAAGGCGCTCAGCTGTTCGTGAACGCCGATGCCCCGGCCATCAAGGATTCCGCACTGGAAACCATGGTCAAGGATTACCAGGCAGTGATGGCGATGATTGATCGCCTGTCCCGTGCCTACCCTGCCCTGGTGCTGAAGCAGATGATCTATAACAGCACCCTGACGCCGGAAGATCTGAAGACGGAGGAGCCGGTGGCCCGTTGGGTTGCCCGCCTCGGTGAGGGTCTGGATCTGGATACACGTACCGGCACCAAATACAGCTTCTCGGTTACCCGTGACGAGGAACGCCATCTGTATCTGCCGATGGTGACCATCTACGTGCACGGTATTCCTTATGAGCACGTATTCGGCCACGATTTCTTCGAATCGTCTTCCTACAAATCGATTGCCCGCCTGGGCGAGACCCTGGAAGGGCTGATTGAAGATGGCGCCTATATCCAGCGTGGCGAGCGCAAACAGACAATCCTGTCGTTTGAGGGGGCCCTGGGCTGGCTGATGAAGGAAGCTCAGCGTGGTCTGAACATCCAGCGCTACAAGGGTCTGGGTGAGATTAACCCGGATCAGCTGTGGGAACCCACCATCGACCCTGAAACCCGCCGCATGACGAATGTGACCATCGACGACGCCATTACCC
>JABXHG010000189.1 GCA_013393545.1 Alteromonadaceae bacterium
AAGCCAGAAAGGGCGCGTAAAGGAGGAACCGAGTGGATGCCAGCGTGCAAAGCGACGGTGCAGCGGAAACGATCGACCGGAAGATGAACATGGGTGTGCCGGCCTTCAACATTGCCACGTCCGTAAGCCTGATTATTGCCCAGCGCCTCGGGCGGCGCCTGTGTAAACACTGCAAGGAACCACTGGATGTACCAAAAGAAACGCTTTTGAAGGAAGGGTTCACAGAAGCGCAGATTGACGAAGGGTTTACATTGTACCGCCCGAAAGGCTGTGATAAATGCAGTAGTGGCTACAAGGGCCGTGTCGGTATCTATGAGGTGGTGAAAATTACCGACGAACTGGCCAGCATGATCATGGAGGAGGCGAGCTCGATCCAGATTGCCAAACAGGCCCAGAAAGAGGGCTTCCGTAATTTGCGGCAGTCTGCCCTGTTAAAGGTAATTGAAGGCGTAACGAGTCTTGAGGAAGCCAACCGCGTAACCAAGGATTAATTCATGGCAGAAAAAGCTAAAAAACTGGAAGTATTCATTTGGGAAGGCAGAGACCGAAAGGGCAACAAGGCCAAGGGAGAAATGGCCGGCAGCACCACGGCGCTGGTGAAGGCCCAGTTACGCACCCAGGGTATTCTTCCTGACAAGGTCAAGAAAAAACCGAAACCCTCGTTTGGCGGCAGCAAGAAGGTTACGCCGTTTGATATCGCCATGCCCACCCGCCAGCTGGCCCCCTTGATGCAGGCCGGTGTGCCACTGGTACAGAGCTTTGACATTGTAGCCGATGGCCTGGAGAACAAGGGGCTTCAGGAACTGGTAATCAGCCTGCGCAATGATATTTCTTCAGGCACCGGCTTTGCTTCCGCCCTGCGCAAGCACCCCAAGCATTTCGATGATCTTTACTGCAACCTGGTGGAATCCGGCGAAAAGGCCGGTGCACTGGAACAAATGCTGGACCGGATCGCTTTATATCTTGAAAAAACCGAGATTCTCAAGAAGAAAGTGAAAAAGGCGATGACTTACCCCATCGCGGTTATCGTGGTGGCTATTATCGTGACCGCCATACTGCTGGTGAAGGTGGTGCCCCAGTTTGAAAGCCTGTTCGCGGGCTTTGGCGCGGAATTGCCAGTATTCACACAGTTTGTAATAGGCATTTCTGAGTGGATGCAAAAATGGTGGTTCGTGGTATTGATCGGCATTGTCGGTTCCATCTTTCTGTTCAAGGAAGGCAAACGGCGCGTACCGGCGTTCTCGGATTTCGTGGACAAATGGGTGCTTAAGCTGCCGGTTGTTGGCGAAATTCTGGACAAGTCCGCCGTTGCCAAGTTTGGCCGGGTACTGTCCACCACCTTCGCCGCCGGTGTACCGCTGGTGGATGCGCTGGATTCAGTGTCCGGCGCCACCGGTAACGCGGTGTACCGGGATGCGGTTACCAACATCAAAAATGATGTTTCCAGCGGTACCCAGCTGCAGGCCTCCATGCGCAACCAGGATATTTTCCCGGTAATGGCCGTGCAGTTAACGGCGATTGGTGAGGAATCCGGTAACCTGGATGAGATGCTGGGCAAGGTAGCCGAGCACTACGAGGCCGTGGTGGATGACATGGTGGATAACCTGACTTCACTGATGGAGCCGTTGATTATGTCGGTGCTGGGTGTGCTAGTGGGTGGCTTGATTGTGGCCATGTATCTGCCGATCTTCCAGATGGGCCAAGTAGTGGGGTAACCTGCTGATACTGAAACCAAAAAATGACTTGCCACGAAACCCACGAAAGAACACTAAAGTAAAAATAAAGGCACTTTTAACACTGCTAATCTTTTTTCGTGTTCTTTCGTGGATTTCGTGGCAAAAAAAATCTTTTCACCAACTGGTAACCCATGTTCTCCGCAAAAACTCTTGAAATCTTTCTGAACACCCCTTGGCTTCTCTACACCGTCGTCACTTTCTTCTCGCTCTGCATTGGCAGCTTCCTGAATGTGGTGATTCTGCGCCTGCCGAAGATGATGCAGCAGGGCTGGCGCTGTCAGTGTGAGGAGTTTTTGGAACTGCCGGCGGAGCAGCGTAAGAGTGATGAGCCGGTTACGCTGTCTAAGCCCGCCTCCACTTGCCCTTCCTGCGGCCACAAGATCCGTGCCTGGGAAAATATTCCGGTGGTCAGCTGGTTGGCGCTGCGGGGCAAGTGCTCGTCCTGCGGTAATCGCATTTCGCCCCGTTATCCGGCGATTGAGGCCATCACGGCTATTTTGGCGGTGGTGACCGTAGCACTGCTGGGGCCAACGGAATCGGCACTCTGGGCGCTGCTGCTGGTCTACGCGCTGGTGGCTCTGACGGTGATTGATTTTGATACCCAGCTGTTGCCAGACAGCATCACTCTTCCACTGATGTGGCTGGGGCTGGTGTTGAACTATTTTGGTGTTTTGACTGGCTTCGAAAGCGCTTTCTGGGGCGCGGTGGCTGGTTACCTGTCGCTTTGGTCTGTGTACTGGCTGTTCAAGCTGGTCACCGGCAAGGAAGGCATGGGTTATGGGGATTTCAAACTTCTGGCCGCGCTCGGGGCCTGGCTGGGCTGGCAACTGCTGCCGGCGGTCATTCTGCTCTCTTCGCTGGTGGGTGCCGTGGTGGGCATCAGCCTGATGGTGTTCCGTAAGCACGGGCGGGAAGTGCCGATTCCGTTCGGGCCTTATCTGGCCACCGCCGGTGTGCTTTGTTTGTGGTTTGGGGATGCCATTGTGCAGTTCTGGTTTGGGTTTCTCGGTGTATGACCCACATTATCGGCCTCACGGGCGGCATTGGCTCTGGCAAATCCACGGTGGCCCGGCTTTTTGGCAAGCTGGGTGTGCACTGGGTAGATGCGGATGATGTCGCCCGGCAGGTGGTGGAGCCGGGTACCAAAGCCCTGGAAGCCATTGCTGAACACTTTGGGCCAGAGGTGTTGCAAGCTGATGGTTCACTGAACCGGGGCTGGTTGCGACAGCGGATTTTCGAGGTGCCGGTGGAGAAGGAATGGTTGGAGGGGTTGCTGCATCCCATTATTCGTAAGGAATTGATGAATCAGCTTTTATACCCCCTCTCCCCATCCCCTCTCCCACCAGGGGAGAGGGGTTACACCGTGAAATCCGTCCTGGAACCGCGCCTGCTGACTCTCCCGCCAGGGGAGAGGGGTTACACAACATTAGCGGCAAACATTCCCTCTCCCCTGGCGGGAGAGGGCCAGGGAGAGGGGCGCAAAAGCACGTACGACTTACCGTACGTAATCCTAATCTCTCCCCTGCTTTTAGAAACCGATCAACACGAACTCGTTGAAAAGGTTATCGTGGTCGATGTTCCGGAGTCGGTTCAACTTGCACGCACCATGGCTCGTGATGATAATTCCCGTGAGCAGGTAGAACGCATTATGGCGGCCCAGATGGCCAGGAATGAGCGGTGTGCCCGGGCAGATGCCGTTATCAACAATAATAACCCCTTGGCCGATGTGGAGCGTCAGGTTCGTGAATGTCATGATCGCTTCGTGCATGAGTTTTCCTCCGGGCCCGAAAAAGAGCCCGGTAACACCTAACCCGCCGGGAACATTTTCCCTGAAACGTCTGGCTCCACCCACGCTTTTAAGCGTGGCGCTAATTTTGCCATTACCCGGGCATGCCGAAGGGCCGCTGCGGTCATTGTTTGAACCCTCAACCACTGAACTGCTGTCCCCCTACCGATTGCCGGCCTCGTTTTACACCTTTGCACCCGATGAGGCCTGGGCTGAGCCAGAGGATACCTGGTGGCAGGGCGCCAGTAACTGGGTGATTGACCAGGAAAGACGGTATGGCCCCGCCGTGCAAGGGTTTGGGGCCTGGGCCGACCAAACCCTCTCGGGCTCTTCACGGGTGTTGCCCAGCAATGAGAGCTATCTGCGCCTGGGGGCGGCGGCCAAATCCGAGACCGGCAATCTGGCTGATTTTGAGCCGGAGGTGCGGTTTCGGCTAGAGGTACCCACCACCGAGGAAAAGCTGAAACTGGTCATTGATAGCGAGACGGAAGATCTGGTTCCGCTGGAAGAGCGTGACCGGGACAGGCAACTGGTTGATTCCGAGCGAACCGATTCCGAAACCACGGGTGCGTTGCGTTACATCACCGAAATTGGTGATGCCGTTAACTTCACCACCGATATTGGCGGGCGTTTGCGGCTGCCGCCGGAGATGTTCTGGCGAGCCAAGGCCGGCAAAGGCTGGCAACTGAGCAATGACTGGAGCCTGGCGGCGGAACAGCGGGTTTATTACTACCACACCGAAGGCTGGGGCGCTCGCAGCTGGTTTGGTGTAAACCGGCCCTTGCCCGACGGCTGGCGTTTTTTTTCGTCTTCCGAACTGGAATGGCAGCACGATGAGCGAAAGTTTGAAAGCGCCCAGATTTTCAGCATTCGCAAGCGCTTGAATAACCGGTCGGAAATTCGCCCCCGCCTGGGCGTGCTGGGAGAGAGTCAGCCCGAGTGGCGGACCACTTCTTACTTCGCCGATGTTACCTGGCGCTACCGGATATACGAGGACTGGCTGTTTGCGGAGTTTATTCCCGCCCTGTCGTTTCCTCGCGAAAAGAATTTCCGGGAACAAACATCCATTCTTTTTCGCCTGGAAATGTATTTCGCAGGAACGCTGGACCGTTAGCCATGCCCAAACTCCCCCACAAAAGCAAACCGGCGGCCGAGGCACTGACCCTCACACCGATTGCCATCACCCACTCCTGCTTCAAGGACAAATTCGGTGTGCCCCGACAGCCAGGACTGACCCGCCACGCTCATGCGGAACTGGTGATTGAACCGCCGTTTGATCGGGAAGACGCTTTTCGTGGCCTGGAATCCGCCAGCCATTTGTGGCTGACATTCCAGTTTCACGAAGCGGTGCGGGCCGAGTGGCGGCCAGTGGTTCGCCCACCCAGGCTGGGCGGCAACAAGAAAATAGGCGTGTTTGCCTCACGCTCGCCCTTCCGCCCCAACAGCCTGGGTTTGTCGGTAGTACGCAACAATGGCCTGGCCCGCCGTGCTGACGGCCGGCTGGTGCTGCGTATTGCCGATCATGACCTGATCGACAATACGCCGATTCTCGATATCAAACCTTACCTGCCGTTCGCGGATGCCCTGCCAGAGGCCTCGCTGGGCTGGGCCGAGTCTGCGCCCACCGATGCCCTTGAGGTTGTCTTCTCTGACGAGGCCGAAGCTCAGTTGTCTGCCCTGCCGAAAGATCAGTACCCGGATTTTCGTGCGCTGATCCATGATGTGGTGAGTTTCGACCCCCGCCCATCTTTCCGTCGCGGGCGCGATGAAGACCGTACTTATGGTGTGTCGTTGTACGATAAAAATGTGCGATTCCGGTTTATTACCGATGACGAGCGGCGTTGGGTGTTTGTACTGTCGGTCTGTTAAACTCTGCCGGTCAGTTTTTAAACGCCCCGTTTAACAGTGAACGTTTAACCGACACAGGGATTTAGTGCCTTGCCTTCGTTATTGATTGTGCTGCTTTTGCTGTGCCTGTTGCTTGCCGGAGCCCTTGGCTGGGCACTGCTTGCGCGCAGGTGCATGGCTCAACAGCTTCACACCATGGCCAGGCAGGTACGGGAGCTGGATCTGGACACGCTGGTGGAACCGGTATCGCCCGGTCAGGGCCGGCGAGCCCGCCCCGTTTCGGAACTGGAACGGGCCTTGAACACCATGCGGTTACAGCTGCTGGAGCGCGCCCGCGCCCTGCGACAAAACGCTCACCAGGCCAGTATCGAGCGTGATCAGGCCTTGCAGGCCAATGAGGCCAAAACCCGCTTTCTGGCCAATATAAGCCATGAACTGCGCATTCCTTTGCAATCCGTTTCCGGTTACGGCAGTTTGCTGGCAGACACACCGCTGGACCCGGAGCAACGGGAGTACACACAAACTCTACTCAGTGCGGCCGACAGCCTGGCTATCATCATCAGCGACCTGCTGGACATCTCCAGCATCGAAGCCGGCAAGATGGAACTGGAAGACGTTCCCTTTGATCTTCGCGATACCCTGAATGATCTGGTGCACATGCTGGGCGGCCGGGCCCGGGAGAAAGGTCTGGAACTGGATGTCAGAGTAGACGAAACCCTCCCCTGGGAACTTGCGGGAGATCCGGTGCGCATACGCCAGGTACTGCTGAACCTGCTTTCCAACGCCATTAAATATACCGATTCCGGCCATGTACTTATCGGCGTGGAGGTTTTATCCCGTAAAGGCGGGCAAGTTCGGTTGCGGTTATCGGTGGAAGATACGGGAATTGGAATTGCACCGGACGATATAGAACGAATTTACCAACCCCATGTTCAGTTAAACCACCGTTTCAGCCAGCCCTTAACCGGCGCTGGCCTGGGACTGACCATCAGCCGGCAATTGGCGGGCCTTATGGGCGGCACACTGGATGTGGAAAGCCGTCCAGGCCAGGGGTCCACTTTCTGGATGGAGTTGTCTTTCAGAGACGCCGGCAGCAGTTCCCAGGCGCTTGTCCGGCCGGACAACCGGTCAATTCAGGGCCGGCGCATACTCGTGCTTGATTCCTACGAGCTTTCCCGAAAAATCACGCTGGAAGTCCTCTCAAGACACGATCTGGTGATTGATTCGGTGGGTTCCGGCGGTGAAACACTGGCCTTGCTGGAGATGGCCAACGAATCCGGCAATGATTATCACGCGCTGGTCATGGACGGCTTTGTAGCCGATACCGATAGCGAACGGTTGTGCCAGCAGATTCACAATGACCCACGCTGGGCAACACTGCGCCTGATGATCCTGACCTCAAACCCGCAACGTGGTGATGCCGAACACTTCCGGGCGGCGGGCGCCGATGCGTTCCTGAGCAAGACCCTGCGGGAATCCTGGCTCACGCCCATGCTGAACCAGATGTTTATTGATGCCGACAACCACGAGCGCCGTTTTTTAACGCGCTTTTCTTTACAGGCGGTAAGCGACATCGACCGCCGGCAACAGCAAATAACCTGTGGTCGCATGCGGGTCTTACTGGTTGAGGACAACCCGGTTAACCAGGCACTGACCCGTCGGTTGCTGGAAAAACTCAACTGCGAAGTGACTACTGCCAATGATGGTGTCCAGGCCTCCAGACTTTGGCAATCGCGGCCGTTTGATTTTATTTTAATGGATTGCGTGATGCCGGAAATGGACGGGTTCGAAGCCACCCGGCAGCTGCGCCAGTGGGAAAAAGATAACGGTCATTCACCCGTACCCGTGGTAGCCCTGACGGCTAACGCCTCGGAAGATGATGAAGAGCAGTGTCACGCGGCGGGCATGGATTCGTTCATCGCCAAACCCGTTAAAATGGATATGCTCAAGGCGGTTCTGGAACAATATCGCCCGGAATGCGAGCCTTCCTGACCGTTCCGGCGTTTTCTTTAACGGCTTTTAAGTTGTACAGCGCCGACAGGCTGGTTACCATCCTGCCTAAATCCTGTTGATGATCCGATAACGCAAGGTGTACCCATGAAACTGTCCCGCGTTTCTATTCTGGCACTCTCACTGGCTGCGGCGCCCGCCGCCTTCGCCAGTAATCTGGACCTGAGCCTGACCAACGAGTCAGTACGCGGTCACTACAACTTTTTATCCAGCAAGGATGAGCTCCAGCTGGGTGCCGGTTACACCTATCACGAAGGCAGCCGTCATATCGCCAATGCCGAGTTTCATGCCCAGGGCCAGACTTCACTCGGCAACCTGCCTGCCACCGCCGGCCTGGGCGTGCGGGCCATCGGCTGGGATGACGATGACTATGCCGACGGTGGCGCGCTGATGATTGGCGGCTACAGCACCGTGAACATTCCCGACGTTCCCGGCCTGTCGGTTGGCGGCAGCCTGCACTACGCGCCCAGCATTTTGTCGTTCGGTGACTCAGACGACATGACCAGCATCGAGTTGCGCGGCAGCTACCGCGTAATCCGCAACGCCGAGGTGTTTGCCGGCTACCGTTATCTGAACACAGACCTGGACGTACGCGGCAACAACGATGTGGACCTGGACAAGGGTTTGATGGCTGGCATCAAGCTGTTCTTCTGATCCGCCTGCCGCCCGCGTCCGTTTGACCTGTTATGCGCGTTAACCTGTTATAATCAACCTCTTATCCAAAGGAACGAGGAGAGTTATGACTTCGGTTGCACGGGCGCTGGCGTTGTTTGTTTTTCTGGCTGTTTTTGTACTGGCTGGTGGCCTGTATTCTCCCCCTGTCTCCGACGGCTTTGGCGATGAAGCCGACATTTCCCTGGCCAACCTGCCGCCTCTACCCAAGTGGGCCAAGGCACCCCTGCCGGATTTCTCCCGGTATCGCGATGTAAACGAACGCAAGGCCGCCTTTTTCGGGTACCTGTACCCGCGCATTGCGTTGGCCAATTCCCGCATTCTGGTGGAGCGCCAGTATCTGCAAACCCTGGCGGGCAAGGCCACACTTACCGAATCCGAACAAATGTGGCTCGAGCGCCAGAGTGAACGCTTGCGGGTAAACGCCGAGGGCCAGGCACGCTTTGCCGCTCTGGAAAAAAAGCTGGATATCATTCCACCGTCACTGATTTTGGCGCAGGCGGCGAACGAGTCGGCCTGGGGGCAGTCTCGTTTTGCCACCCGGGGTAACAATTTGTTCGGCCAGTGGTGCTTCACCGAAGGTTGTGGCCTGGTGCCGACAAACCGCCCCGAGGGCGCCAATCACGAGGTAGCCACCTTCTCCAGCCCCTATTACTCGGTGCGTTCTTACATCCAGAACTTGAACCGGCATAACGCCTATCAAAAAGTTCGGACCCTGCGCACCGAAGACCGGCGCAACAACCGCCGCATTTCCGGCCTGCGACTGGCCGGTGGTTTGGTCAGTTATTCCGAGCGCGGCCAGGAATACATTGCCGAGATCCGCGCAATGATCCGCTTTAACGAACTTCAGGCCTATGACAAGGCATTTTCGGCTTTGCTGGACGACCGCTCCCCTTCCCGCTTAACCATGCTGGCAGCCGCCGAAAACGGGGCGCAGCTAATGCCCGAGCAACTTTAAAACCGAACCCACGAGATTGAGACATGCTTGATTTCCTGCCCTCTCCCGTTAAAGGCGTGCTGGTGGTTCTGCTGATTTTGCTGAATACGCTGGTATTGTTCCCCTTCCTGCTACTGCTGGGAGTAATAAAGCTGGTGATTCCGGTTACGGCAATCCGGAAGCTGTGTACCGCCATTCTCAATAGCATTGCCCACTACTGGATTGGATTTAATAATGTATTGATGAAGGTGTTCCACAAAGTGGAGTGGGACATTCGGGGTGTAGAAGGGCTGAGCCGCAACCAGTGGTATTTTGTCACCTGCAATCACCAGAGCTGGGCCGACATCCCGGCCATTCAGTATGTGTTGAACAGCGAGATTCCACTGTTGAAGTTCTTTTTGAAGAAGCAGTTGCTGTACGTGCCACTGCTGGGCATTGCCTGGTGGGCCCTGGATTTTCCTTTCATGCACCGCCACACCAAGGAGCAAATCGCCAAAAACCCGGCCCTCAAGGGCAAGGACACCGAGGCGACCCGCCGTGCCTGTGAGAAGTTCCGGTATATGCCCGTGACCATTTTCAACTTCATGGAAGGCACCCGGTTCACGCCGGAGAAACACAAGCGCCAGAACTCCCCTTATAAACACCTGCTCAAACCCAAGGCTGGCGGTACCGCGTTTGTGTTCAGCGCCATGGGCGAGATGATCCACACCATGCTGGATGTCACCATTGTGTACCCGGATGGCCGGCCTGGAATCTGGGATTACCTGAGCGGCAAGGTGCGCAGGATTGTGATCGACGTGAAGGTGCGGGAAGTGCCGGCGCGTTTTCTGGGGATGGATTACGAGAATAACCGGGAAGTGCGGGTGGATTTTCAGCGCTGGGTAAGTGGCTTGTGGGCGGAGAAGGATGAGCGTATTGAGGAGCTGCTAAAGGATTAACCAGCTCTTTATCCCCCTCTCCCCCGGCCCCTCCCCCTCCAGGGGGGAGGGGAGTTTTGGCTTCCAGGATAGCGGGCTGCATTCCCTCTCCCCTTGTGGGAAAGGAACAGGGAGAGCTCTAACTTTCAGGGTAATGGTTTAATCCCCTCTCCCCTTGTGGGAGAGGGCCAGGGAGAGGGGGATAAAAACACATAAGCCTTCAAGCTTCAAGGCTTATGCGGCGCCTCGAGGTATTCCTGTGACTGCATTTCCAGCAACCGGGATTCCGTGCGCTCGAACTCGAAGCTCAAGCGCCCACCGGAGTACAACTCGGTAATCGGGGCTTCTGCGGAGATAATCACCTTCACGTTGCGGTCGTAAAACTCGTCAACCATGTTGATGAAACGTCGCGCCTGGTCGTCGTTGTGGGTGCCCAGCACCGGCACATTGCTGACGATAATGGCGTGGAACTGGCGGGCCAGTTCGATGTAGTCGTTCTGGCTACGCGGGCCATCACAAAGGGCTTTGAAATCAAACCAGACCACGTCGTCTGCGTGGGCCAGGGCCGGGATGTTGCGGCCGTTGACTTCAATGTCGGCATCGTGGTCAGCGCACTCAACGGCCAGGCCATCAAAGCTCTTGCGCAGGCTGATATCCGCATCTTCGTCCAGCGGGCTGTGGTACAACTCGGCCTGTTCCAGGGTGCGCAGGCGGTAGTCCACGCCACCGTCCACGTTGACCACATCGGTGTGTTTTTTCACCAGATCAATGGCCGGCAGGAAGCGAGCGCGCTGAAGGCCGTCTTTGTAGAGGCCGTCGGGCACGATGTTGGAGGTGCACACCAGGGTCACGCCCCGGCTGAACAGGCCGTCCATCAGGGTGGCCAGAATCATGGCATCGCCGATATCGGAAACGAAGAATTCGTCAAAACAGATGACGCGGGTTTCGTCGGCAAACTTTTTGGCCACCTGGTCCAGCGGGTTTTTCTCGCCCTTCAGGGCCTTGAGCTCGTTGTGTACGCGCTGCATGAAACGGTGGAAGTGCACGCGCATTTTGCGGTCGAACGGCAGGGCCTCATAGAAAGTATCCATCAGGTAGGTTTTGCCCCGGCCCACACCGCCCCAGAAATACAGGCCCTTCACCGGCGTTTCCTTGCCGCCGTTAAGTTTGAGCTTCAACTTGGTGGCCAGGCTGTCGCGCTGGTTTTCCGCTTCCACCAGTTTTTCGTACAGGGCCTGCAGGCGCTGTACCGCGTCTTCCTGAGCCGGGTCCTTCGCAAAGTCCGGGCGTTCAAGATCCTGTTGGTAACGCTCCCACGGGCTCAGGTTCGCTTCGGTTTTGGAGGACATGGCTTCTGTCATCTGGGTATTCCCGGCTGTTGGTTGGTTTTTTTGAGCTGCGTATTGTTACTTATTTCGGGCTTTTTCTCCACATTTTGGAGCTTTTTCGGCCATACGACGATTGGCGACCGGTTTAGCCATGGGATGATACGTCATGGGGCGTTATACTGGTTTTAATTGCTGACAATAAAGGACGATTTTTCTATGACGAACCTGATTCTGGCGGCCGTGGCCGCGCTGGTGGTGGGCCTTGTCATCGGTGTTCTGGTGGGCCGTTCTGGCCAGGGCGCAAATATGCGTCAGCGCCGTGCGGAGCAGCAGATTGATGAGTTGCGCGGTGAGTTTACGCGCTATCAGGCTCAGGTGAATGAGCATTTCATGGAGTCTGCGCATTTGCTGCGTCGGTTTAATGATGTTTACCACGATGTGAATCAGCATATGGCTCGTGGGGCGAACCGGCTTTGTAACGATGATGAGTGGCTGGATGAGATTGAGCAGCAGTCTTCGGGGAGATTGAGCCATTCCGAGGATGAGGCGCCTTCCGAGCCGCCTCGGGATTATGCGCCGAAGTCTGAGTTGGATGATTCTGGCATGCTGGCTGAGGATTATGGACTGGATCAGGAGAAGGCCAAGGCTCGGAAAGAGTCTGCCTGATTTAGTTTGGTTTGGGTTGGGTGCTGGCCTCTCTCTCGCGCCTGATGGCTGTGAGGGGAGGTCAGGCCAGGAAGGCCTTTCCAAAAACCGCTACGAGCACTTCCATGTGCGCTTCTCTCAGGCCATCCATGGCCTTCGAAATTTTTGGAAAGGCCTTCCTGGCCTGACCAACCAAGCTTCAATTATAGCCTGCCGAAAAAGCAAAATACTCAACATCTTCTATGCGGCCAGTTTTCGGCGTCACTACTCTTAAAATAAGCCAAACCACACGCCACCACTAATTCCATACGGACGTGTATCACACGGTATCGCGATGCCTATACCGGATTATCGCAGTCGATAAACTGGTGACTAACTCCAAACTCCTTTGCCAGAGCTTCCCCCAGGGCCTGCACACCATAACGTTCGGTGGCGTGGTGGCCGGCGGCGTAGTAGTGGATACCGCATTCCCGGGCGGTGTGTGTGGTCGGTTCGGAGATTTCGCCGGAGAGGTAGGCGTCTACATCGGCTTCGATGGCCATGTTGATGAAGCCCTGGGCAGCTCCGGTGCACCAGGCGACGGTTTCGATGGTGTCTTTTCCCTCACCCACACGTAAGGGGTTACGGTGCAGTGCACGGGCGATGTGCAGGCCGAACTTTTCCGGGCTCATGGGTTCCTTGAGCTTGCCCTGCCACACGAGGCCGCCCAGCGGTTTGGGGTTCTGGATTTCCAGTACGTCCGCCAGCTGACGGTTGTTGCCGTACTCCGGATGGTCGTCCAGCGGCAAGTGGTAGGCGACGAGGTTGATGTCGTTTTCCAGCAGCTGCTTGATGCGGTTCTTCTTCATGCCACGGATGCACTGGTCTTCGCCTTTCCAGAAGTAACCGTGGTGCACCAGAATCATGTCGGCGTTGTGTTTGATGGCTTCATCGATCAACGCCTGTGAGGCGGTGACGCCGGTGATGATGGTGTTAACGTCTTCTTTGCCTTCGACTTGCAGGCCGTTTGGGGCGTAGTCCTGGAAGTTTTGTGGTTCCAGCCATTCGGTGATTTTTGCGAGGATGTCGATTCGGTTTGCCATTATTCAACTCCGTCTTACCGTAAAATACTGGTGTACGGAATCTGGCCGGTCAGCTCTGGGGACGGCCATTCCTGCCTCACGCTTCAGAGATTTAAAGGTGGCCAGATCCCTATTCTGTCTTTGAATAGAACCTGAATCAGTGGCTCCACTCCCAATATACCCGCCAGAGCAGCAGTTCGGCCAGACGGCACCGAATGTCTGATGGGGTCAGGCAAGTTTGAGAAGCGATACGTCATCCGAGGACCAATAGTCGCCCACTCAAGGGTCAGCTGTTGATCAATTTCCGGACTCTGGGCAGCGGCTTATCGTCACGGTCGGGTTTATTGGGCGGGATCAGGTGACGGAGTTCTCGAATTACTTAATCAAATCGTCACCGGCATGATTCGGCGCTTGTCGACATCAAGACACTGGGAAAGCGAGCTGGAATTCCTCCGGACACCTTGCCTCGGACGGGAATTCGTCTTTGGTTTCCCAGTACTGGTAATGAATTGCCGAAGCTTTCAATCGATCATTTTCTTCAACATACCGTACCGACAGCGTGCCAGGACTTTGATCGAGCGCTACTCCATTGACAGACAGGCAACGACCTTCACCGCTGGCCTTTTCATGGTGCGCCAGTGTTTTGATCAACCACTGTGGATAGGTGGCGTAGTCGCGCAGTTGCGTCAGTTCGGCGTTATCAGTCGTCGCGTCGAGCATGCCGACCCAGCCGCTTGAGAGATGCTGCTTGTAGTCGGGATTTTCGGGCTTTTGGTTCAGTTCCCTCTGGAATGCGTTATACGCATTCCAGCCCGGAGATGATGAATTCTCATCGACTGAAGACGCACAACCGCTCACCATGATGGTCGAAACCATTACAAAACAAGCAATTCGCTTACGGTTCATGTCAGTTCCCCAAGGCCTCTTTCAGTTGTCTATCTACTTGGGAAGGTCTTCCTTGCATTGCTCTGGCGGCCCGACAAAGAATACCGGAGCAAGTGGTGATCAACTTCTCTACATCAATGCTTCCGCCCGCTGAGACTGAGGCGAGGCCGACACGAAGCTGAGCGTTGAAACGAAGATCGCCCGCTTCATTGACCGACATCATTGCCCGAAAGACGCCGGCATTGACACCGATTTCCCGAAGCGTATCTCTGCCTAAAAAAGAGACACGACCGGCTTTACCACTCAGGGTTGCTTGTCCGTTTTCGTCGACGGTCAGCGTGACCGGACCAACTTCTCGAACCAGAGAAGCAGTGACGCCTTTATTACGGCTGTAAGCTACTTCAATTAGGCGTGCGACGGTAATTCGCACTTCGCTTGCAGTGGGAGTCCTGTTTGCCATTGAAAAATCCTTTTTAACTGTCTCGAAATCAACGTGTGCATTCCTGGCACTAAAGGAGGAGCAAAATACAAGGCTGCGGGAATACTAAGGCTGGCCAAGTCCCTTCGGTAGTAGCGCCCATTACCTCGGTGCAAGTTAAACGTTAATGGATGCAGGTGTCTTCGATCAAGTGTTAGATGCTAAACGTGCTGATAACGTCGCAACCAAAGACAGTTAGCGAGAGAATAGTATAGGGGCTTCGACAGGAATTACTGAGGAGGGCCTGATTAACGCCCGTTTTTCCGCCATTTTGGCGGAATCCAGGCGCACTGGCCCTACGCTAGCAGCGTATTTTTCACCGATCAGCAAGTGCAAGCGGCTGGTACTTTTCGTCAAGCCGCGATAGCGCACCTTGCTATAGCCAAAGATTTGTTTGATGTACCGGAACGCATGTTCCACCTTGGCCGGGGCACTGGCTTTAAGCTTTTCGGCTCTCAGCTTGCGCTCGTCCAGATGCTTTCAAGTGCCGGGGTGCTTGGCAATGACCTGAATCAGTGACTCCGCTCCCAATATACCCGCCAGAGCAGAAGTTCGGCCAGACGGCACCGAACGTCTGATGGGGTCGGGCAATTTTGAGAGGCGATACGTCATCCGAGGACCAATATATGCACTTACTGGGTGAGTGGATGTCAGGTGCTATTATACCGCCCAGGGCCTTGCCGTTGCCGGCCTGAAGGGCAAATCTAGCCGTGCGAAGTCCACAGATTCAGGTAGAAGACTAGAGCTCGGACAGGGCTTTTAGCAACGCATTGTTCTGATCGGAAGTCCCTATCGTAATGCGCAGGAAGTCACTAATTCTGGGCTTGTCGAAATGGCGGACAATTATCCCCTGCTCTCTTAGCATCGCAGCAATGTCTGCTCCGGCTTTTTCCTTATGGCGAGTGAACACGAAGTTGGCCTTGGAGGGCAGAACTTCGAAGCCAAGCTCTTCAAGCTCTTCGGTCAGCCGTTTACGCTCGTTGATCACACCGTTGCAGGAGTCTTCAAACCACTGGTTGTCCTCGAATGCTGCGACGGCACCCACAAGGGCCAGGCGGTCCAGTGGGTAGGAGTTGAAGCTGTCTTTCACGCGGTTCAGGGCTTCGATCAGTTCTTCGTTTGCCACCGCAAAACCTACCCGAAGGCCGGCCAGGGAGCGGGCTTTGGACAGGGTCTGGCTGACGACCAGATTCGGGTAGTCGTTCACCAGGGTAATAGCCGTCTCGCCGCCGAAGTCCACGTAGGCTTCGTCGACCACCACTACGCTGTCCGGGTTGGCTTCGAGGATTTCGACCACGTGCTGAAGTACCAGGTAACGACCGGTGGGCGCATTCGGGTTCGGGAAGATGATGCCGCCGTTCGGGCGTTTGTAGTCGGCCGGGTCGATTTCGAAGCTGTCGGTCAGCGGGACGGTTTCGCTTTCCACCTGATACAGGCCGCAGTACACCGGGTAAAAGCTGTAGGTGATGTCCGGGAACAGGATCGGTTTGTCGTGCTTCAGCAGGGCCTGGAAGATATGCGCCAGCACTTCGTCTGAGCCGTTGCCGACGAACACCTGGCTGGGCTTGATGTCGTGGTCGGTGTAGTAATGGGCGATGGCTTCTTTGAGGGCCTTGCCTTCGGGGTCCGGGTAGAGGCGGAGGTTGTCGTTCAGATCTTTCTGGATGGCTTCGATGACCTTGGGCGAGGGGCCGAACGGGTTTTCGTTGGTGTTCAGCTTTACCAGGTTGGCCATTTTTGGTTGTTCGCCCGGTACGTAGGGCTTCAGGTTCTCAACCAGGGAACTCCAGTATTTGCTCATTGTTTACCCACTCCGGGATTAGTGCCTTCGAGAAGCGGGTTATTCTAGCTTGGGTGCCAATCGCATGGCAGGAAGGGGCTTTCCAAAAACCGCTACAAGCACATCCATGTGCGCTTCTCTCAGGCCATCCCTGGCCTTCGAAATTTTTGGAAAGCCCCTTCCTGCCATGCTTGTCACACTACGAAGTAGAACCCGCTCTGCTTACCATATTTCTTAAGGTTTAATCGTCTTGGAACTAACTTTGAGGCAGGGATGGTTGTGCACAAAATTTTGGAGGGTGTGGCCGTAGAGCCTTTCCAAAAATTTTGAGGGCCAAGGATGGCCCGAAATAAGCGCACATGGATGTGCTTGTAGCGGTTTTTGGAAAGGCTCTACGGCCACACCCTACCCGCCAAGCTAAAACAATCCATCCCGGAACCCAAATCAATCCTTAATGCGATACTCCGCAGAACGCGCGTGCGCAGTCAGGCCTTCACCACGAGCCAGCACGGATGCCACACGCCCCATGCGGTCGGCACCTTCGGGGCTGAAGCCGATGAGGGACGAACGCTTCTGGAAGTCGTACACGCCCAGCGGCGAGCTGAATCTTGCGGTGCCGCTGGTGGGCAGTACGTGGTTCGGGCCGGCGCAGTAGTCGCCGAGGGCGCCTGCCGTGTGGCGGCCCATGAAGATGGCGCCGGCGTGGCGGATGTCGTCCAGCATGGCTTGTGGGTCTTCCACCGACAGCTCCAGGTGCTCGGGTGCCACGCGGTTAGACACTTCCGCTGCTTCTTTCAGATCTGCCACCTGGATCAAGGCACCACGGCTGGTCATGGAGGTGCGTATCATGTCTTCACGCTCCATGGTTGGCAGCCGTTTCTTGATTCTGGCTTCCACCGCATCCAGGAAATCCGCGTCCGGCCTGACCAGCTTCCTTTCGCCCCGTTCCTCGGGCTCGGCCACAGAGACCAGGCCCATGGCGATCCAGTCCGGGTCGGTTTTGCCGTCGCAGATCACCAGGATTTCAGACGGGCCGGCGATCATGTCGATGCCGACCACGCCGAACACTTCGCGCTTGGCGGTGGCGACGAAGATGTTGCCCGGGCCAACGATTTTATCCACGGCCGGTACGGTTTCGGTGCCGTAGGCCAGCGCGCCAACCGCCTGAGCGCCGCCCAGGGCAAAAACGCGATCCACACCGGCGATGGCAGCGGCGGCCAGTACCATGTCGTTCACCACGCCATCCGGCGTGGGCACAACCATGATCAACTGCCCTACTCCGGCCACCTTGGCCGGAATGGCGTTCATCAAAACCGAAGACGGATAAGCGGCCTTGCCACCCGGCACATACAGCCCGGCGCGGTCCAGCGGGGTCACTTTCTGGCCCAGCACGGTGCCGTCTTCGTCTTCATACTGCCAGGACTGCTGGTTCTGGCGCTCGTGGTAATCCCGAATCCGCTCAGCGGCTTTTTCCAGGCCTTCACGCTGGTCCTGCGGGATCTTTCCCAGTGCGGCCTGCAGCCGGTCCTGGCTGATTTCCAGCTCGGCCATGGAGCTGACTTTCAGGCGGTCAAACTTTTCGGTGAACTCCATCACCGCCGCATCGCCGCGGGTTTTCACCTCGTGCAGGATATGCCGCACCGATTCGTTCACCTGATGGTCCACGCTGTCGTCCCACGCCAGCAGCTTGGCCAGCGCGCTGTCGAAGTCACTCTGGGAGGCATTCAGTCTGGTGATCTTGTCGGTCATAACTCTAATCCTGCTTTTGGATTTTTGCTTTGGGCGTATCAGCCATCAGGGTGGCCTTTCCAAAAACCGCTACAAGCACATCCATGTGCGCTTCTCTCAGGCCATCCATGGCCTTCGAAATTTTTGGAAAGGCCACCCTGATGGCTTCAATCGGCTTAAGTGCAAAACGCTCTGTTACTGATCGCGGCGCCTTTCGACAGCCACCGCCATCTTCTCGATAATCGGATTAATCTGCGCATGCTTCATTTTCATGGAAGCACGATTAACCACCAGTCGACTACTGATGTAATCAATTAACTCTCTGGGCTCAAGACCATTGGCCTTCAGGGTGTTACCGGTATCCACGATATCAACAATTTCATCCGCCAGATCCAGAATCGGCGCCAGTTCCATCGCGCCATACAACTTGATGATATCCGCCTGGCGACCTTGCGCGGCGTAATAACGACGCGCCAGATTTACGAACTTGGTCGCCACGCGGATGCGTCCGGCCGGCGGTTCTTCGCCCTTCTTGCCGGCGGTCATCAGTTTGCAGCGGGAAATGTTCAAATCCAGCGGCTCGTAAAGCCCTTCGCCACCGTGTTCCATCAGTACGTCTTTGCCTGTTACACCCAGATCCGCACCACCGTACTGAACATACGTGGGTACATCCGTGGCCCGGATGATCAGAATGCGCACGTTCGGATCGGTGGTCGGGAACACCAGCTTGCGGGACTTTTTCACGTCGTCAACCAGCTCGATGCCGGCTTCGGCCAGCAGCGGCAGAGTTTCTTCAAGGATGCGTCCCTTCGACAAGGCAATGGTAATCGTGTCTGTCATGGGTCTTTCCGGGTTCCCGTTTGTCGGTTTACGCAGGCAGGCGGCGGATGCTTGCGCCCAGCAGCTGCAATTTCTCTTCAATGCACTCGTAGCCGCGGTCGATGTGGTAAATGCGGTCCACGATGGTGTCGCCGTCGGCCACCAGGCCGGCAATCACCAGGCTGGCGGAAGCACGCAGGTCGGTGGCCATCACCGGCGCGCCGGTCAGATGATCCACGCCTTTTATGATAGCGGCGTTACCTTCCAGGGTAATGTCAGCGCCCATGCGGATCAGTTCCTGCAAGTGCATGAAACGGTTCTCAAACACCGTCTCCACGATGGTTCCGCTGCCCTCGGCGACGGTGTTCATGGCGGCGAACTGGGCCTGCATGTCGGTCGGGAAAGCTGGATACGGCGCGGTACGAAGGCTGACGGCTTTCGGGCGCTGGCCTTTCATGTCCAGTTCGATCCAGTCCGGGCCGGTGGTGATGTGGGCGCCGGCTTCCTCCAGCTTCAGCAGGACCGCTTCCAGAATATCTTCACGGGTGTCCTTGAGCTTGACCCGGCCACCCGTGGCGGCAGCGGCCACCAGATAGGTGCCGGTTTCAATGCGGTCCGGCAGTACGTCGTGGTGGCAGCCGTGCAGGCGCTCTACCCCATTGATTTCAATGGTGGCGGTACCATGGCCCTTGATGTCGGCGCCCATGGCGATCAGGCATTCGGCCAGATCGACAATTTCCGGTTCGCGGGCGGCGTTTTCCAGGATGGTTTTGCCTTCAGCCAGGGTGGCGGCCATCAAAAGGTTTTCGGTGCCGGTGACGGTCACCGTATCCAGGAAAATGTGCGCGCCTTTCAGGCGGCCGTTGGTTTTGGCGTTGATGTAGCCATTCTCAACGGTGATTTCCGCGCCCATCATTTCCAGACCGTGGATGTGCAGGTTCACCGGGCGGGTACCGATGGCACAGCCGCCGGGGAGAGATACCTGCGCCTCGCCAAAGTGCGCCACCAAGGGCCCCAGCACCAGAATGGAAGCGCGCATGGTTTTCACCAGCTCGTAGGGCGCGTGAAAATGCCTGATGGTGTTGGCGTGTACTTCCACCGACATTTTTTCGTCCACCATCAGCTCCACGCCCATGCGGCCGAGCAATTCGATCATTGTGGTGACGTCGTTCAGGTGCGGCAGTTTGCCGATGCTGACCGGCTCATCGGCCAACAGGGTGGCTGCCAGAATGGGCAGAGCAGCGTTTTTGGCGCCGGAAATACGGATTTCGCCATCCAGGGGCTTGCGGCCCCTGATCAGAAGTTTGTCCACAATATCTGTCCTGTTCGGTTCAGGCGTTGGCCTGGCGCTCGGCCCATTCGCTCGGGGTGAAGGCTTTTGGGTGCAGAGCGTGAATGGTGCCGTCCATCACATACTGAAACAGCGCCTTGTTGATCATTTGCTGCCGTTTGATGGTGGGCAAACCTTCAAATACGTCACCCACAACCACGACCATGTAGTGGCTGCCATCGACCTGAGCCTCAACCTGGCAATCGGGAAAGGCTTCTTGAACCAGTTCGGTAACCTGGGCGGCGTCCATAGGGAATCCTCGAATGTCTTGAAATCAGGGCGGAATTGTACCCAATTCGGGGGCGGCGGTCAGCCGTGGACTGCAAATCCGGGAATCTGATCGTCCAGGTTGCTGAGAGCAGCCAGCGAAACCAACCGCTCACTGCCACCCCGAAAAGCCAACTGCAGTGACCGCTGGATGGCCAGGCGTTGCCAGCACAGCAACATGGAAAGCACCGCGCTATGGGCCGTGGCCAGGGCGGAAAGGTCGACAGTCAACGGGCCCGTGGCCTGGCTAATCAACCGCTCCCCTGCTTTGCGCAGGGCGATCACGGAATCAGCATCCACCTCACCGGAGACCGCTAGCGTCTGGCCTTCGAGCGCCACCCGGGGCGCGGGCGCGTTCATGACTCGTCCATTTCCTGCTCCAGATTGAGCGATTCCACCGCATCGCCCCAGCCGTCAATCACGGCCTGGATCTGGCCACGATTCTGCTCCATGGCCTGAGCAAAGCGATCACGGAAGGCCAGGCCGATGTTGACGCCTTCGACAATCACGTTTTCCATCAGCCACCGGCCTTCGCCATTTTTATACATGGAATAGGTGATGGCGTAGCGGTTGCCGCCGGCAGAGGTCAGCTGCATTTGTACCGATGCACGGTTGCTGTTATTCGGCAGAATTTCCACGTCCTGCACGGCCATTTCGAAATCGTCGGTTTCCACCAGGGCCTGGGCGTAGGCGTCAAACAGGCTGCGTTTGAAGCGTTCGACAAAATCGTCACGCTGTTCCGGCGTGGTCTGGCGGGCGTAACGCCCCATCACCCGAGCAGCAATACGACGGAAATCGACAAAATCATCAAGGGTTTCATCCATTAGCTGGTAAAAAGCTTGCGGGTCTTCTTCGAACAGGCCTTTTTCTGCGTTCAGCTTCTGCACCAGCTGCTGGGTGCTTTCGTCCACATAAACCCGCAATTCGTCCTCTGCACTGGCGTTGGCCCGAGCCTGGCCAGTAGCCATCATCAGCAGGGCCAGCATCAGCAGAACGTGTGTTTTGAAAGCGCGCATGTCGGTCTCCTAATCGATTTATTCGGTGAAATCCGGCCTTAACGGCCGGATGCGAAATTACTGATCAGCCGCTCCAGGTTCATGGCCGACTGGGTTGAATAAAAGGTGTCGCCCGGCTGCAGCGATTCCATGTCGCCACCCACCGAGACGTCAATATACTGATCACCGAGCAGTCCGGATGTGCGGATAACCGCAGCACTGTCCGCCGGAATGTTGTCCACGCCGGCATCGATGGCCATTTCCACCCGCGCCTGAAAGGTCTCCTTGTTCAAGGTTACCGACTCAATGGTGCCAATGGTTACACCGGCCATGGCCACCCGGCTTCTGGGCGCCAGGCCGCCGGAGTCATTGAAGTTGGCATACAAGGTGTAGCGCTCGCCGGCCGACTGTGGCGACAGACCGCTCACCTGTAGCGCCAGGAATAACAGCGCGGCCAGCCCGGCGATCATGAACAGGCCGACAATCACTTCACTACTTTTGTTGCCCATGGCAGGCTCCCCTTAACAATACGGCCATAATAAACCGGTCAGAAATTACCGAACATAACGGCGGTCAGAACGAAATCCAGCCCCAGCACCGCCAGCGATGAATAGACCACGGTTTTGGTGGTGGCGGAACTGATACCGGCGGAGGTCGGCACGCAATCATGGCCCTGATAAACGGCGATCCAGGCACAAACGAACCCGAACACCACGCTCTTGATCAGCCCGTTAAGCACATCATCCACGAACTCCACGGAGTTCTGCATATTGCCCCAGTAAGCGCCTTCAAACACGCCCAGCCATTCGACGCCTACCAGCATGCCACCCCAGATGCCGACCACGGTGAAAATCGCAGCCAGCACGGGCATGGCAATAAAGCCGGCCCAAAGCCGGGGCGCGATTACCCGGCGCAGCGGGTCGATCTCGCTCATTTTCTTGCTGGTAAGCTTGTCGGTGGCTTTCATCAGGCCGATTTCGGCGGTCAGCGCCGAACCCGCGCGGCCGGCAAACAGCAAGGCGGTGACCACCGGCCCCAGCTCACGCACAAGAGTGAGCGCAATCATCTGGCCGATGGCGGCTTCGGAACCAAAATCGCTGAGAATCGTGTAGCCCTGCAGACCCAGCACCATACCAATGAACAGGCCAGACACCACGACAATGGCCAGGGACAGCACGCCCACCGAATACAGCTGTTGTATCAGCAGCGGAAAGCCCTTGATCGGCCGGGGCACCCCGGCTAATACCCCGGCGAGAAACCGACCGGAACGCCCCAGCGAGGCAATCACGGCAAGCCCCTGGCGGCCCAGGGCGGCAAGCTTGTCGGTCATGCACCACCTCCCGTCAGGCCAAAATCGGCCGCCGCTTCGGCCACCGGATAATGGAACGGCACCGGGCCGTCCGGCTGGCCATTCAGAAATTGCTGCACCTGTTCCGAGGGATGCTCGCGCAGCTGCTCCGGCGTACCCTCGCCAATCACCTTGCCGTCGGCGACTATGCAGGCGTAGTGGCAAATGCTGAGGGATTCGGGCACATCGTGAGACACCAGCACACTGGTCAGCCCCATGGAGCTGTTCAGATCACGAATCAGCTTGACCAGAACGCCCATGGCGATCGGGTCCTGACCGGTAAACGGCTCGTCGTACATGATCAGCTCCGGGTCCAGCGCGATACTGCGAGCCAGCGCCACCCGGCGGGTCATGCCTCCGGACAACTGGGCAGGCATCAGTTCCCGGGCACCGCGCAGACCAACGGCCTCGAGCTTCATCAACACGATGTCGCGAATCATGTCTGCGGGCAGGCGGGTGTGCTCGCGCAGCGGGAAGGCGACGTTCTCGTAGACACTCAGATCGGTAAACAACGCGCCGCTCTGGAACAGCATGCCCATTTTCTCCCGCAACCGGTACAGGGCCTTACGGCTAAGCTTCGGGACGGCCTGCCCGGCCACCATCACGTCTCCGGAATCCGGCTTGAGCTGGCCACCAATGAGCTTGAGCAACGTGGTTTTACCGGTACCGCTGGGGCCCATGATGGCGGTGACCTTACCCCTGGGAATATTCAGGGATACCCCATCAAAAATACGCCGCCCCTCACGGGAGAAAACCACATCCTTCAATGTTATGTAGGCAGAAGACTCCATAATCCTTCCTTTCAGGGGAGCGGCTACAGTAAGACAAGCGCCGGCCAAGCTCAATTACCGGATGATAAAATGTCGATATTGCAATACGGAATCCCGTTTCACTGCGGGAATCCGGCCCGGCAGAAGTGATATACTCCAGCCCTGACAGCGGTACCGGATTGCTCCGGGCCGACACCACCGAACTTTCGGACAGTTAGCCAGGATGACAGATTCAAACGCCCCTACAAACCGGGATTTTTGCACCTCCGCCCTGCGGGCCATCCGTATCGAGCGGGAAGCCATCGAAGCACTGGAGCATCGCATCAATGGTGATTTCACCCGTGCCTGCGAGGTAATCATGGCCTGCAAGGGCCGTGTGGTGGTCACCGGCATGGGCAAATCCGGCCACATCGGAAACAAGATAGCCGCCACCCTGGCCAGCACCGGCCCGCCGGCCTTCTTTGTGCACCCCGGAGAAGCCAGCCATGGCGACATGGGCATGATCACCCCGCAGGATGTGGTCATTGCCATTTCCAACAGTGGCAGCACCGGGTAGCCCTGGTCTTCCTTCAGCCGCTCCGTGGCCTGGTTTGTTTCAATGCCGAAGGCGGCCAGGTCGGATTCCAGGCCGCCGGGGTCGGCCGGGGCGCCTGTTGCCCAGGCCCGGC
>JABXHG010000019.1 GCA_013393545.1 Alteromonadaceae bacterium
GCGGACCGCGGCGGGCGGTCGCGCCCGGCCGCGCCGGGGGGGGCGGCGACGCCGCAGGTAGGCGCGCGGGGGGTCACAGGGGAGGTTCTGTGCCGCGCGACCCGTGCGGGCCGCGACGTCCCTCACTCAGGGGCCCGTCTAATGCCCGGCATGTTTCTATCCGCGCGACCCGTGCGGGCCGCGACCAGGCCCGGCGTGTGGAGCAAGCTACCGCCTGGTTTCTATCCGCGCGACCCGTGCGGGCCGCGACTTCCTGTGCGCAATTCTTCGCCTGCCACAAGAAAGTGTTTCTATCCGCGCGACCCGTGCGGGCCGCGACTTGTTTTACTGTGGCAGACATACCGGCTGGCTCGTTTCTATCCGCGCGACCCGTGCGGGCCGCGACCACCGTCGATCTGGTCTTTATACTTACCCACGGGTTTCTATCCGCGCGACCCGTGCGGGCCGCGACTCGCGTACATGGGGGAGGATGTCATGCTCGGCATGGTTTCTATCCGCGCGACCCGTGCGGGCCGCGACCCGATTCCACGCCTGCACATACTCGCCCCAGGTGTTTCTATCCGCGCGACCCGTGCGGGCCGCGACGTGCTGGTCGATTCAACCCTGGGCGACCCCACCATGTTTCTATCCGCGCGACCCGTGCGGGCCGCGACCTCTTTAACAACGCATCATGCTCCCCACTGGCTTTGTTTCTATCCGCGCGACCCGTGCGGGCCGCGACCTGGCGTGGCAGCGTTATGGGCTGGCTCATATAATGTTTCTATCCGCGCGACCCGTGCGGGCCGCGACTGCTCCTTTATAACGCTTTGTTTAGACGAATAAAATATCCGCAAATCAGCGAACCATATCGATCAAAAATTATAAATTGTTTTTTAAAGCAAAAGAGTTCTAAAAAATTGAATAAAAACAAATTATTAAAGCTCCGCGAACCTGCCGAGAAAATGCGAGACGTTTCGGGTTCGCAGGCCAGCAGGAATACTAAAAAACGAGAGGGCCATGCATATCCAAGGCGGGCTTGGCGCCGATATGCTCAATACGAGTCTTCCAGTTCCGGCCTAGGGAATAAAAACGCAGGCTATCAACTTCTTCGTCAATCAGGTCAACCAACTTTTGACGCAGGCGCACCCACTGGTCGGGGTCGACTTCAATTTCAAACACAGAAAACTGCACACGCTGCCCGACATCTCGGCAAGCCTTGGCAACCCGGCGCAAGCGTCTTTCACCACCCGCGGAGGAGGTGCTTACATCATAGCTGACCAGAACCATCATCGTCTGTTCTCCTTTTCGTCATGTCACTTCCATAAAAAGGGCGGGTAAGCATCCAGATCACCACGCAAATGGCGTGCCAGCAGCTGCGCCTGCAATATCGGCAACATACCAATCGGCACTTTTTCATCCACAAACGCATGGAAAAGTTCTTCACGCTTCCGTTCCTGGTAGGCCACAAGCACCTTCTTGCGTGCGTCCTCCGTCAGCACTACACCGCCGCTTTCAGCCACTACAAAGTCCTTCTCGCGCAGCTGCCGACGATTCACCAGCGATAACGCTAACCGATCTCCTAAAAGCGGGCGAAACTCCTCGGCAATATCCAGCGCCAAACTGGGACGCCCGGGGCGATCTCGGTGCAAAAATCCCACGGCAGGATCCAGCCCTACGCTTTCCAGCGCGGAACGGCAATCATGAGTCAGTAGGGTGTAGAAAAACGACAACAGCGCATTGATACGGTCGCGCGGTGGGCGCCGGTTGCGACCTATAAAACGAAAGGCTTCTCCATCATGACGAACAAGAGTATCGAAAACGCTAAAATAGACTTGAGCGGCCTCCCCCTCGAAACCACGCAAGCCATTCGTCGTTGGTTCACGCAGCAGGTCCCGCGCAACTCTCCCTAACCGAGCTTTAGCATTTTCCAGATTTTGTCGTTCCGATAGTGCCAGCTTGGCACTGTAATCACGTAAGCCCCGAGCGACCACCGCACGCTGATTATGCACCTTACCGATCAACACATGGCGGATGACGCTTGCACAGCCATTTTCATCATCGGTAATACGGTACTGGGCACGCCTTAGCAGCACATTGCCCGATACCGGACCTTCAATACGCGCGAGAAATTTTCCATTCGGAGATAGATGAGTAATGGTAATACCTTCCTCGGCACAGAACCCCATCAATGGGGGCGACACCAGCACCCGACCAAAGCAGACCAGTGCTTCGAGCATGTGAACCGGCAGCCTTGTCCGCTCCTGGCCCTCAATCATCATAACGATGTTTGCACCGTGCTTCTTTAGCCAAGCACCTTCCGTGGTGATATACAGCGTGTTTAACTGACGACGCATATGGCTTACTCATCCAGAGATTTTAGCTGGCGTGCCAGCCATTGACTTGCCGAACGCTGCTTCCCCATGACTTGCGGCTGGCAAATCTCCGTCAGCGAACAGTGATCGCAGCGTTTGGCTTCATAGACGGCCGGCGGCGTGCAGTGGCCATCAAAAAGTTTGCGCGTATCGGCAATGACGCACAGGGTGAGGGTTCGCAATACCTCGTCAAACGCTACGACTTTGCGCCGCCGCGTCTTGCCATAATAAAGCGCTCCCTGTTCTATGGTAACGTTCAACATTTCTTCTAGGCACAATGCTTGTGCGCAAAGCTGCACTTCATCGGCCCGGTGCGCCTTGGGTCGTCCACGCTTGTACTCAATCGGTCTGACGACCGCTGGTTGGCAAGACTCATCAAACTCGACAACATCTGCCACCCCAGTCAACCCAAGAGCTTCATTAGCCAACGGCAACGCCATGGCCGTATGAATACCACGTCGACGTTCGTGCCCAAAATGATCGGCACGCTCATGAAGAATGCGCCCTTCCGCCGTATAGCGATTTTCTGCCCACTGCTGCTCAAGATGTATCAGTGCGCACTGGCGCGGACAAAACAGCATATGCTGCAGCGCTGAAAGGGGAATTAAGCGGGCATCATGCTCCATGTTTCCAGCCTACAATTTTTGTTCGACGCTGACGCCCTTCGGCAGGCTGTCAGTATCGACGGTGACACGATAGTCGCTGTAATTGCGGGCCGGCGAGTCCTCATCACCCTCGGCACGTTCGACTTTCACGCTATCGAACAGCAGATGAGCGGGGGCATTCCCCATGGGATGATCATGTTTGAAAATAATCAGTTTACGCGCCGACATTTCACCCCGAGAGGCAGAACGGTCGTGTTCAAACATATTGATCAGCGAACGCCATAGAAGCTCCAGATCCTCGTCAGAAAACCCGGTACGCTCGGCAAGTTTGGCAGATATATAACCATGAGCCCGGTAGAGGCCATAAGGAACAATGTGTTTACGCCCCATGGTGCGTTCTTTCTCAAGATCGCGCTCGTTGGTCACCGCCATCCGTGTGATCGACACTTCCATCGGTACAACCGGGTCGATAGAGCTGGCAAATGCCATTTGAACCGGGCCACGTACCTGACCGGAGTTGACCTCTGTCGTCATGACCGCACCGAACGTACGGACATCAAAGAAGTTCGCACACATCCACTGTGTCAGTGCACGGGCCTTCTCAGCTTCCTTTGGCAGCTTTTTGGGTGTCGGCTTGATATCAAGGGCTTCGTAGGCTTTTTTGTGCTGGTTATTGAGAACCGATTTTTCCTGCATGTAGATCGCATAACCGGCATCTTCCTCCTTTTCCAGCTCGACATAGTTACGAATTTTTCGCTTGAGGCAAACATCTGTGACCAGTCCTTGGTTGGTTTCAGGGTCAAGCCGTGGAAGATTACCAGCATCCGGATCACCGTTGGGGTTTCCGTTGATGACGTCAAACAGCAGAACAAACTCATAGCGATTATCAATAGCGCTCATTATTTATCTCCTTCCGTGGCCTCAGCCGCTGTGACTTTTTCTTTCTTGACGAACTTGGCCTGCGACTGGTGATAGTAACCAATGGCAAAACGCCCTTGATCTTCGATATGCAAACTTCTGGGGAACTTTTCTCCCAATCCATCAATAATGGCGGCTATCTCACTTTCTATAGTGTGCGCCAGCCCACCGTTATCTTTCTTGCGCATATTCGACAGGTGGTTTTGAACATTACGCAGCAACATGGGGAAAATATTGGCTGGTGTTGCCGAGGCGGCACCGTAGTAACAATCACGTATAGTGGCATTGACCTGCCCACCCAGCGCACCACGCTGGGCATTTTCCAGCTCGGCGAATAGCCTTCCAAGTAAATAGCCGGGATGTGTAGAGTGTCGGTCAAGACTCACGGGAACCTCCTGAGTTGTTGCGTTTGAGTACGCGGAAAGACGTCCTTTTCTAGCCAAAACGGCTTTGCAAAGTGCAATGCGAATACCGCTGATATCGCCATCGTTACGCATCCGCATGATGATGTTTGAAAGCAAAGAATAGGGATAACGACTGCCTGTAAAAATAGCTCTAGCCAATTCGCCCGCCAGCTGCGGGGCAACATCTTCCGCCTTGGCCTTGCCGTTACGGCTTGGTGCCGTTGCGTATAGCAGCCGCCACATTGCCGGTGCCACACCTTTCCAGGGGGTAGGCTCAAGATTCAAATCCTGATGGTGCCAAGTGTAATGTTGCGCAAGACGCTCTAGGCTATCGGTGTACCAAAAACGCACTGATAAACGCGCTGCATTAGGTGCCAACCCCAGCACGAAAAATTTCGTCTCAGCCTCCAGCAACGGATTCAATTTTGCCAGCGGTCGCCCTTTCGCAACGTCAGACAACAAGCTTGCGAGCTTGGCAGATTCCTGGGCATCAGTAGGCGGTTCGTTGAGCATGGCAAAAAAACCTTCAGCGGCTTCGGCACACTCGCTATCCTGTGACTCAGCCCAAAATACCGTGGTGGTATCACCAATTTGCAAGCGCTGATGGTTCTCCGCATCACCGCGCAGTAAGTAATTCAGCGCGGTCGAGTAGCCGAAAATAGCATCTTTGGAAATAGAGGCATTGGCCTGTCCTTTATGGCCATAAGATTCATAAGCATCACTATTGAATGACACAAGGGATGCGCCTGCAGATTGCGCCCCCCTCACGCCACGAATGGCTGGATGCCCCACTCCTAAAGGCATAACCTCACCAGTTACCAGGCACTCACCCAGCAAGCCTTCATCACTTCCCAGCTCTTCAAGCCACAGTTCGTGCGCTGTCTTATTTTCATGTAAATAACTATGCTCACCATCCAACCTGAAAACGACATTAGCATCCAGCATTTCATCAGTGTAGCCCGGCAATGCCTCAAGATCATTCGGTGACCAATGAGTTAAAAAATTTAGAAATGCCCCAAGTTCAAAATCATCACTACTTTTCCATAAGCCACTCTGTCGATTTTTGAAGGCTGCGTGCTCGTCAGCCAGCCGCTTGCCGTCCCCCGCCGTAACGCCTAACGCATAGGCGGTTTTGTCCCACAGAGGGTACGCATGAATACCCGATGTGCGCCGCTTATCAACAGGCACATGTAAAGCTATCGGTCTCGATTTTTTACCAGAAACATCACGCAGATCAATAATTTGAAGCGGATTTCCTTGTTTGGAGAATACCAGGCAAAAGCTGATTTTCTCACTACTGAAGCCCGGCGGCGGCACTCGATTTTCACTCGCCAACCTATGATAGCAGTCGTTAAGCATAGAGAGGATCATGCCAATGCCTCCTGGAAAGGCGGCACTTCGATAATACCATCTTGCATACGGGCACGAAAAAAACGAGGTGTTCTGCCATTGGCGAAGTCGATATCGTGCAGCATATAGCCTAAGTCATTAACACCATGCAGCTGGCTATCCACTACCGGCATCTCAACCTCGGTTTCAACCAGCGCGAAATTGGCGGGAAATTCACGCGTTCCCATGCACGGCATATGGAAACACTGTCCTTTCATTGCACGGCGGTTAAAAACATCTAAATGCTTGCCAGGAGTGTCATTCTCATCCGCACGCGCCGTAAATTCAAAATGCGCTTCAATCACATAGCCAACATCCCGCAAAATGGTGGCTGCTCGCTGTTGACGATTTTCATCGACATAATAGGCAACATTATCTACACACCCGTCTTTCATCGCCTTACTGACGGTAGAAGCAGGTAGCTTGCCTGCCACCTCATTGCGCCGCAGCGTTTCAAAACGAATAGGCTTGAGAACATGAATACGGTCAATGCACCACCGAATCGCCGGCTTCCAATGTACAGCTTCCAGAATACCGCGAGCAGCAGAAGGCGTAATCACGTCGTAGGAAACACGCTCAGCTTTCATTTCCGGCCGTGTAAAACAGGCACGCTCTCCCCAAATATGAAGACGAACTCCGTATGTCATTATTACGCTCCTTCGCTAATCCGCACCCTGGCATTCGCCAGGGTGACGTTGCCAGCAACACAGCTGATAGGTTTCTATCCGCTCTTTTTAGCGCAACAGCTCCGGTCCTATAGCCATCACTGCCAGAAAAAAAGAGACCAGCGGCCAAGCACATGGCATGTCAAGATTCAGGCTCGCTCTACCCCAATTGATAGCCAGAGAAGCTTTTCCTCTCCAGACGTAGAAAACCAGAGAAAAGGCTCGTCCTTGCTGTGGGTGGCGTTGCGTATCGTGGGACATCCCTTCCTCTTGGCTCAGCTTGACCGAACCGCTACCTTATCTTGGCACCACCACCGCAATCAATAAAAACTTCCTATCAGCTGTAGGTTATACCACCATGCTTTCAGCCTGCATAAAGGTAGGATGACTCCAGTTCAGCCCTCGCCATGCATCATAGAGGTCTTCATTGATCAGCTTCACGAACTGTTCACCGAATTTATCAGGCTCAACGGCCGCTACTGCACCAACCCGCTCCAGCGCGGCAAACCCTTGCTGCGGCACCTGTACTGTATAAGGCTGCAGTTTACGTGAAATTTCTCCAACGCCTTCAGCATAGACCAAGTCATTCAAGGCTTTACGTGCTACCCCATCTTCATCAGTGGCGATAATGACGGTTTTCTGGGTGTTCTCGATCATGAGGAATTTCTGCTCAAGGAGCTCGAATGGCAGCCCTTCCAGACGCCCTTTCTCCACAAGATCCAAAAGACCGTGGCGGTCAAGCTTTTGGGCACCTTGCTGCCAGTAAAGCAGCCGGAAGTAACTTTCTATGGCTGGTGGGGATAAAGGATCGTTACCGTGCTTACGCAGAACCTCCCTGGCCACCTGGGCAAACTGCTTCAGCTCAGGCGGCGGAGACCAGTCTTCATTTTCCGTGGCAAAAATGGCAACTTCACTATCACTTGCGGAGTGCTTGCCTTCACGATTACAGCGCCCAGCGGCTTGAGCGATGGAGTCCAGCCCCGCCTCAGCTCGCAGCACGCGTGGGAAATCTACGTCAACACCTGCCTCTATCAGCGAGGTCGACACCACGCGGCACGGCTTGCCTGCTTTCAATACCTGCCGTATTTCCGCTAACACTCGGCGGCGATGAACCGCATACATTGAGGTAGTAAGGTGATAAGTGCCTGGCTGGTCGGCGATGGATTCAAACAATGCCCGAGCATGACGCCGATTGTTGACAATACACAGCACCTGCTCTGTTTTGAGCAGCTCAACGCTTAGCGCATCATCATCCAGGGTGCCGATGTGACTTACATTCACCCGCTTCAGATCTTGATATAGTTTATCAATATTGGGTGCCAGCTCGTGCAAGTGACGCAGGCCACCCTCAAAACTTTTTTCAGGATCGTCGCTTTCAGCAAGCGCCGGCTGTGTCGCTGTGCACAGCACAATACTAGCGTGATAATTAAGCGCCAGCTCGTCCAGCGCAGCCACGCTAGGCCGTAACAGTGGCAACGGCATGGTCTGCGCTTCGTCAAGAATCACTACGCTGTTAGCAATGTTATGTAGCTTGCGGCAACGCGAGGTTTTGGCAGCAAACAGGCTCTCGAAAAACTGCACGGAAGTCGTCACCACGACAGGAGCATCCCAGTTTTCGCTGTCTCGACGCAGCTTATCGATCGTTTTTTGATCCGGCTGACTATCAGAATCAAAAGCACTGTGATGCTCCAGGACCGCCGATGCTCCATGCTCACCCAACGCATGACGAAAAACGTCGGCGTTCTGCTCCACAATACTGGTGAACGGAATAACGTAGATCACTCGGTCCATGCCGTGAGTAATGGCATGATCAAGCGCGAATGCCAAGGAGGCTAGCGTTTTACCACCGCCAGTAGGCACGGTGAGTGTAAACCTGCCCGGCGGGTATTCTGCCTGGCTGCGAACGTGGGACAATATCTCACCGCGTCGGCGATTTAAATCGCTGTCTGCCTTTAAGGTAGCCAAGTGGCTATCAAGCGCATTACGCAATATCGAAAGCGACGGCCGGCCACCACGCAGGTGAGGCGAGCCATTTTCACGCACAGCATAAAACGCTTCTGTATCGATGTAATCAGCATCAACCAGACAAGAAAACAGCATTCTCGCTAAAAAAGCATACTGAAAAAATGCTCTCTCGCAATGCGGCTGGAAGTGTGCCGGTGGCGCAAGCTGACGGGGCAAGGCCTTTTCTACCTCTTGCTGCCATATAGGATTAAGCGGAGGAAAATCGGCTTCCAGACGATTTTTCAGTGGCGTGCGTTCCCCCGCATCGCGCCCATTGGCCAGACCCGCATGGTGACCCGCGATCAAGTACGCAAGCAGATAGCCAAGCCGTGGATATTGCTCCATGGCGACATGGGCACCGGCAGTAGAGTGATCCACTCGTTCTGCCGCGCCCTCCAACCGCCGCTGAAAGGGCTGCGTATACTTTCCCAGATCATGCAACAGGCCAATCGCCTGTCCCCAAGGCTCGGCACCAAACCGGCCGGCACGCTCTCCGGCCATTCGGCCGACAACAGTTAAATGATCTGCTAGCGTTTGCCAATCTGTTTTATCCAGAGTAGGAGTCGAATGCGCGTAGTACATGGCGTCCCTGCGGGTTGATAAATAAGCGCTTGCTTTATGATTTAAGCTAAGCATTCTTAGCCAGTTTTCACAACTTTTTGAGCTCACCACACAACATACATGAGCACTACATGACGTAAATCATCTGCTCATGAAGGCTGTCCCGCCAAAAAACCTTAATCACCAATTCCCATACCCCGTTTTGTTATGTTATAACAACCGTCCTTTTTCACGCCGCATTGCTGCGGCTTTACGCGCCATGTTCGGGAAACACCATGCACGCACAACACCGTAGCGCGGGAGCGCTCGACTCTCACTCGCACCCTCACCGGCACAACCGCGAGGGGCCGTGCCATTTTTCACTGATGTCGTTGTCGGTGGCGAGACGGCTGGCATTGTGCGCCCTGCCACTGCTGGCACTTTGGGGGCTGGTGGCGTGGGCAACGGGGTGGTTTTGATGTCACACGAGGGAAAACTCCGGCTGCATAACCTGCATTTGGCTCAGGCGCGGCGCAGCGTGCTGGAAGGGCTTGAGGGCGCGTTTGCCAGCGGCGCGGTGACCGCGCTGATCGGCGCTAACGGGGCGGGCAAAAGCACGCTGGTACAGGCACTGATGGGCGAGCTGCGCCCGCTTTCCGGCAAAGTGGAATGCCACGTACCCAAGGCTCGGCGCGCGTGGTTGCCCCAGCAGCTGGCGCTGGACTTATCGTTCCCCATGAGCGTGGAAGAGCTGGTGATGACCGGCAGCTGGCCAAGCCACGGCGCGCTTAAAGGCTACTGTGCGGCGCATTACCGCCGCGGCCGGGAGATCATGACGCGGCTGGGGATTTCCGGCGTTGCGCACCGCCCGCTGGGCGAGTTGTCCGGCGGCCAGCGCCAGCGCGCCCTGATTGGCCGCACGCTGATGCAGGAGGCGGAGCTGTTACTGCTTGACGAGCCGTTTGCCAACGTCGATAGCGAGACGGTGGACATTCTGATTCCGATTATTCGCCAGATGGCCGACGACGGCGCCACGATTATCGTCGTGCTGCACGATATGGGTCACCTCAAACGCTTGGCCGATGCCGTGCTGCTGCTGCGCGACGGCGGTGGGCACTGGCTGGCGCCGGGCGAGGTGGCTGCGCCCTCTTATTTATCCACAGGAGAGCGTCATGCTGGATTTGCTTAACGCCTGGCTGATCGCACCGTTCGACTACGGCTTTATGCGCCGTGCCGTGGTTGGCGGGCTGGCACTCTCGTTGGCCGCGCCGCCGCTGGGGGTGTTTCTGGTGCTGCGCGGCATGAGCC
>JABXHG010000190.1 GCA_013393545.1 Alteromonadaceae bacterium
TTTTTGGGTGCTCGGGGTCCCCATTTTGAGAGGAGTATTCCCCCTCCTTTACGGAACCGACTAACCGTGGAATCGGCGTGCCGGGTAATTTTTTCGGCCCCGGCGGTGTTGTGTCTTCCCTGGGGAAAGGTATTGCCTCGGCTTCCCTGGCGGCCATCCTCGAGGCCCGCGGCCTGAAGGTCACCATTCTCAAGCTGGCCCCCTACATCAACGTAGACCCCGGCACCATGAGCCCTTTCCAGCACGGTGAAGTGTTCGTTACCGAAGACGGTGCAGAAACCGATCTGGATCTCGGTCACTATGAGCGCTTTATCCGTACCCGGATGAGCCGCCGCAACAACTTCACCACCGGCCGGGTGTACGAAGAAGTTATTCGTAAAGAGCGCCGGGGTGATTACCTGGGCGGCACCGTTCAGGTCATTCCGCACATCACCGACGAAATCAAGCGCCGCGTAGTAGAAGGCGCTGCCGGCGTGGACGTGGCGCTGATTGAAGTGGGTGGTACCGTAGGTGATATCGAATCCCTGCCGTTTCTGGAAGCCTGCCGTCAGCTGAAGGTGGAAGTGGGTCCTCAGCGGGCTCTGTTTATGCACCTCACCCTCGTGCCGTACATCGCCACTGCGGGCGAGATCAAAACCAAGCCGACTCAGCATTCTGTAAAGGAAATGCGCTCCATCGGCCTGCAGCCGGATATCCTGCTGTGCCGCTCCGAGCACGAAGTTGACGCCAGCTCCCGCCGCAAGATCGCGCTGTTCACCAACGTGGAAGAGCGCGCGGTCATTCCGATGAAAGATGCCAAATCCATCTACGCCATCCCGCGCATGCTGCATGAATACGGGCTGGATCAGCTAGTGATCGACCGCTTTAACCTGCAGGCCAACCCGGCCGATCTGGGTGAGTGGGACAACGTGGTAGACGCGTTGATGAACCCGGAGCAGGAAGTCACTATCGCCATGGTCGGTAAGTACATGGAACTGCTCGATGCGTACAAATCACTGATTGAATCGCTGCTGCACGCCGGCATCAAAACCCGCACCAGGGTTCGCATCAACTACATTGACTCCGAAGACATCGAACAGAACGGCACTGGCGCGCTTGAAAGCGCCGACGCCATTCTGGTGCCGGGTGGCTTTGGCGAGCGTGGTGTGGAAGGCAAGATCAGCACCGTTCAATACGCGCGCGAAAACAAAGTGCCTTACCTGGGGATCTGCCTGGGTATGCAAGTGGCCGTTATCGAATACGCACGCAACGTGGCCGGCCTGAACGACGCCCACAGCACCGAGTTCCGCGACCACACCTCCGCCCCAGTGGTGGGCCTGATCACCGAATGGCTGGACTCCACCGGCGAACGGGAAGAGCGCACCCAGGAATCCGACCTCGGCGGCACCATGCGCCTCGGTGCCCAGGATTGCGTACTGACCGAAGGTTCTACTGTTGCCAATTGCTACGGTAAGAAAACGATCCGTGAACGGCACCGTCATCGCTACGAAGTGAACAACCACTTCCTGCCAAAACTAGAAGAAGCGGGCCTGCAAATCTCCGGCCGCTCCTCCGACGGCAAACTGGTGGAAGTGGTGGAAGCACCAGAACATCCCTGGTTCGTGGCCTGCCAGTTCCACCCGGAATTCACCTCCACGCCCCGTGACGGCCATCCGCTGTTCCAGGGCTTCGTGTCGGCTGCCCTGAACGCCAAAAAAGGATCCTGATCCATGGCGCAGAGCACCCTGAACGTCGCCGGCATCGACATCGCCAACGAGCAGCCCTTCGTGCTGTTCGGAGGCATGAACGTACTGGAATCCCGGGAACTGGCCTTCGAGGTCGCTGAAAAGTACGTGGAGGTTTGCGGCAAACTCGGCATCCCTTACGTTTTCAAGGCCTCCTTCGACAAGGCTAACCGTTCGTCCATGAACTCCTACCGGGGGCCTGGCCTGGAAAAAGGCCTGCAGATCCTGGCGGACATCAAAGACAAGTTCGGCGTACCGATCATCTCCGACGTCCACGAACCGGCCCAGGCCCAACCTGCCGCCGAGGTGTGCGACATCATCCAGTTGCCGGCCTTCCTGAGCCGCCAGACCGATCTCGTGGTATCCATGGCCAGAACCGGCGCGGTGATCAACATCAAAAAAGCCCAGTTCCTGGCGCCCCAGGAAATGAAGCACATCATCAACAAGTGCGAAGAAGCCGGCAACGACAAAGTGATCCTGTGTGAGCGCGGCAGCAGCTTCGGTTACAACAACCTGGTGGTCGACATGCTGGGCTTCGGTATCATGAAACAGATGAACGTGCCGGTATTTTTCGATGTGACCCACTCCCTGCAAATGCCCGGTGGCCGAGCGGATTCCGCCGGCGGCCGCCGCGCCCAGGTCACCGACCTGGCCCTGGCAGGCATGTCTCAAGGGCTGGCGGGCCTGTTCCTCGAAGCCCACCCGGACCCGGACCAGGCCAAATGCGACGGCCCCTGCGCCCTGCGCCTGAGCCAGCTGGAACCGTTCCTGGAGCGGGTAAAAGCCGTGGACGACCTGGTAAAAAGTTTCAAACCCATCGACACCGCCTGATTGGCGGTGTTGGTGTTTAAAGAGATCGCATACTGGATAGTTTGGGAGCGAGCGACTGGAAAGGCTTTGGGAAAATTTCGAAGGCCATGGATGGCCTGAGAGAAGCGCACAGGGAAGTGCTCGTAGCGGTTTTCGCAAAGCCTTTCCAGTTGGTCGCTCTGGCACCAGTTTGATAGTCACCTTAGTGTTTAGATAAAGAAAATCTGGAGACATTTTCGCATGACCAAGATTGCCAACATCAAAGGCCGTGAAGTACTGGACTCACGCGGTAACCCCACCGTAGAAGCCGATGTCATACTGGAAGACGGCACCCTCGGCCGAGCCTGCGCTCCCTCCGGCGCCTCCACCGGCTCCCGCGAAGCCCTGGAACTGCGCGACGGCGACCAGTCCCGCTATCTTGGCAAAGGTGTTCGCAAAGCCGTGGAAGCCATCAACGGCCAGATTCGTGACGCCCTCCTTGGCAAAGACTCCGCCGACCAGCGCAGCCTCGACCAGATCATGATCGACCTGGACGGCACCGACAACAAAGCCAACCTTGGCGCTAACGCCATCCTCGCCGTCTCTCTGGCCGCCGCCAAAGCAGCCGCAATCTCCCTGGGCAAGCCGCTGTACGAACACATCGCCGACGTAAACGGCACCTCCGGCCAGTTCTCCATGCCGGTACCGATGATGAACATCCTCAACGGTGGCGAGCACGCCGACAACAACGTCGACATCCAGGAATTCATGGTTCAGCCGGTTGCGACCAGGAGCTTTGCCGAAGCCCTGCGTGTCGGCGCAGAAATCTTCCACAGCCTGAAAAAAGTGCTGAAAGCCCAGGGTTTGAACACCGCCGTGGGTGACGAAGGCGGCTTTGCGCCCAACCTGCCGTCCAACGAAGCGGCACTGGCGGTTATCCAGGAAGCGGTTGAGAAGGCCGGTTACAAGTTGGGTAGCGATGTCACACTGGCTCTGGACTGCGCGTCTTCGGAATTCTACAAAGACGGCCAGTACCAGCTCTCCGGTGAAGGCAAGAGCTTCGACTCCGAAGGCTTTGCCGATTACCTGGCCGGCCTGTGCGAGCGCTTCCCGATTGTTTCCATCGAAGACGGCATGGACGAGAGCGACTGGGACGGCTGGAAAGTGCTGACCGACAAGCTGGGCAGCAAAGTTCAGCTGGTCGGCGACGACCTGTTCGTCACCAACACTCGCATTCTCAGCGAAGGCATCGAGAAGGGCGTGGGCAACTCCATCCTGATCAAGTTCAACCAGATCGGCAGCCTGACCGAAACCCTGGACGCCATCAAGATGGCCCATGATGCGGGTTACACCGCCGTGATCTCCCACCGTTCCGGTGAAACTGAAGATACCACCATTGCGGACCTGGCGGTGGCCACCTGCGCCGGTCAGATCAAGACCGGTTCGCTGTGCCGTTCCGATCGCGTGGCCAAGTACAACCAGCTGCTGCGTATTGAAGAGGCGCTGGAAGGCAAGGCGCCTTACCGTGGTCTGAAGGAGATCAAGGGCCAGGGCTGATTACGACTGGCACGGTGACTCCGGCGAACGCCGGAAATACTGTGGAGGCCATCACATTTCCGGTTGTTCCGGCGGTGCGATGGCCTTTTTAGACAGTGACTTACGTGAAGTTGTTGCTATTCCACTCTAAGGTCTATACTTTCTTCTCAGCTGTCTCAATAAAATGCTCATTTTTTGTACGGACGTGGCATGAAAACGCTTTGGGCCATTCTGGTAATTCTGATTCTTCTGCTGCAGGCTCGCCTGTGGGCAGGGGAAGGCAGTTTTGCGCAGGTCTGGTCACTGGAAGAAGCGGTGGCCGAGCAGCGGGCAGAGAATGCCGAGCTGGCGTCGCGTAATGACCGGCTGTATGCCGAGGTGCGTAACCTTCGGGATGAGCAGGGTGCGGTTGAGGAGCGGGCGCGGATGAACCTCGGGTTGATTCGGGAGGATGAGACCTTTTTCCTTGTGGTTGAAAACTGATACTGGTGTCCAGAGCGTCGGGGTAGTCCTTTCCAGGACACGCTGCGAGTACTTCCCTGTACGCTTGACTGTGGCCATCCATGGCCACAGACAGTCCTGGAAAGGACTACCCCGCCACTCTTCAAGCTTTGTGCAGGCCCCCTCTATGGTTAATCCCAGTTTCTGGTTAGTTGTCCCCGCCGCCGGTATTGGCCAGCGTATGCAGGCGGAGCGCCCCAAGCAGTATCTGAAGCTTCATCAGCGGTTTATTCTGGATATCACCCTGTCCCGCGTTCTGGGCAGTGGCTTGTTTGATGGTTGCATGGTGGCCCTTAATCCCCGGGATCACTGGTGGCCGGATTCGGCGTCCGCTGGTGACGAGCGGGTGCAGACGTGTACCGGAGGGGCCGAGCGGGCGGATTCGGTATTGGCGGCTCTTGAGGCCCTGGCCGGGCATGCCGCGGATGGAGATTGGGTGTTGGTGCACGATGCGGCGCGGCCATGCCTGCATCCCCACGATCTTTCCAACCTTATGGATACGCTGGCGGAGCATCCGGTGGGTGGTTTGCTGGCGGCGCCGGTGGCGGATACGTTGAAGCTGGCCGTTGGCGGGCAGCCGCCGGAGGTGGATTCGACGGTGGATCGCAAGCGGTTGTGGCGGGCGTTTACCCCACAGATGTTTCGCTTTGGTGCATTGCGCCGGGCCCTTGAGGACTGCCTTCAGCAGGGGCAGGCGGTTACGGATGAGTCGTCGGCCATGGAGTTTGCCGGTTATTCACCTGTGTTAGTGGAAGGGCGGTCGGACAACATCAAGATTACGGTGCCGGCGGATCTGGCGCTGGCGGAGTTTTTGCTGGGCCAGCAGGGAGGTTGAGTCCGGTTTGGTATTTTCAATGAATAGAGGCGGTTATGCGTATTGGTCAGGGCTTTGATGTTCATGCCTTTTGTGAAGGTGATTCGGTCATTCTGGGCGGTGTCAGTATTCCCCATGACCAGGCTCTGAAGGCCCATTCAGACGGTGATGTGTTGCTCCATGCCCTGGCCGACGCCTTGCTCGGTGCAGCAGCGCTGGGCGATATCGGGCATTTGTTTCCGGACACCAGCGAAGAGTGGGCGGGGGCCGACAGTCGTGTGTTGCTGCGTAACGTGATGCAGCGGCTGCACGAGGAAGGTTATTCCGTGGTGAATGTGGATACCACGATCATCGCCCAGGCTCCTAAAATGGCGCCTCATGTGGATAGCATGCGGTTGAATATTGCGGAGGACCTGGGAATCGCCGCCAATCGGGTGAGTGTGAAGGCCACCACCACGGAAAAGCTTGGCTTTACCGGCCGTGGTGAGGGTATTGCCTGCCAGGCCGTGTGCTTGCTTGAGCCACTGTCGAAATGACGGCTGCAGATAATGCCGGCGGCTGGCGGTTGGATTGGCCAGTGTCGGGCGGCAAGCGTGTGGGGCGTGCCCAACTCAAGACCGTTAATGACGATTTTCGTGTCAGCGAATGGCTCTGGCCGGAAGATTCCGAGGATACTACCGCAAATGTGCCAACAGATGCCGGCGGCGAGCATTTGTGCCTGCGCCTCGAGAAGAACGGCGACAATACCGAGTTTGTCGCCAGGGAACTGGCGGGTCTGGCTGGTTGCCGGGGGCATGACGTGGGTTTTTGCGGCCTGAAAGACCGGCACGCGGTCACCCGTCAATGGTTCAGTTTATACCGCCCGGGCCAGGAGTTGGAGGATGCCTCGCTGTTGGCGGCCATCGGCGCACGCTGGCCGGTGTTGTCCAGCCGCCGGCACCCGCGCAAGTTGCGTCGGGGCGATCACCTGGGCAATGGTTTCGAGCTGGTACTGCGCTCGGTCACCGGTGGTCGGGAAGCGGTGGATCAGGCTTTGACACGGCTGGCCGGGCAGGGGGCGCCCAATTACTTCGGCCCGCAGAGGTTTGGTTTTCACGGTGGTAATCTCGACAAGGCTTTGACGCTGGACCCAACCCGGATCAATCGCAAGCGCGGCCGAGGTGGCAGAAGCGCTTCGAAAAACGTATTGTACTTTTCGGCGGCACGTTCGTGGTTGTTTAACGAGGTGTTGGCTGAGCGAGTAGAGGCCGGCAACTGGGCGCGGGTTATGGACGGTGAGCCGGCAACCGGCGAACTGGCGCCATCGGGCCCAATGTGGGGCGATGGCGGTACCACAGCCAACGGCGAACAGGAAAGGCTGGAGCGCCAGGTGGTGGATGCTCACCCCGGGCTGGCCCGGTTGTTTGCCAGCACCCGCATGAAGCCAGAGCGCCGGTGCCTGGTCAGCCGGCCCGAGCAGGTACACTGGCAATGGTTGGATGAGCAGGCCCTGATATTGCGCTTTTTCCTGCAACCGGGCCAATATGCCACGACTCTTCTCGCCGATATTTTCGAGCTCGAGGACATGAGCCTCGGCCGCAATAATAAACCGTCAGGCTAGTGGAGAGCCTTGTGGAGAGCACTGTGCGTATTCTGTTGTCCAATGATGATGGCGTGCATTCGCCAGGGTTGGTGGCCCTGTATGAGGGGTTGCAAGGCATAGGTGAACTGGAAGTTGTGGCGCCGGACCGGGACCACAGCGGGGCCAGTAACTCCTTGACGCTGAACCGCCCGCTGACGGTGGAAGAACATCCCAACGGTTTCCAGTCCATCGACGGCACCCCCACCGATTGCGTTCACCTGGCGGTCAACGGGCTTTTCGACGAGCCGTTTGACCGGGTGGTCTCAGGCATCAATACCCACGCCAATCTGGGCGACGACATTATCTATTCCGGCACCGTGGCCGCCGCTACGGAGGGGCGCCACCTTGGCTTGCCGGCCATCGCCGTATCGCTGGTTAATGACGGCCATTACCACTACGAAACCGCTGCCCGTGTGGTGCGTATGCTGCTGGAAAACCGGCTTGCGCTCAGCCTGGGACCGCGCTCGATTCTGAACGTCAATGTACCGGATTTGCCCTGGGAACAACTGCAGGGCATCCGGGTGACACGCCTGGGCCATCGTGAACGCGCTGAGGGCGCCGTGCCCATGACCTGCCCGAGGGGCAAGAAACGTTACTGGATTGGCGCCGCCGGGGAGGGTGGTGATGCCGGCCCGGGTACCGATTTTCACGCGGTGCGCCATGGCTATGTGTCGATTACCCCGGTACACATCGATATGACCCGCCACGAAGCCATGCCCGCACTACGCGAGTGGGCGGAGGGCCTGGACGCGTTGGGAGGTCACAATGACGGCGATGCTTGAAGGTATCGGCATGACCTCCCGGCGTACCCGCATGCGCCTGGTGCAACGCTTGCGGGAGGCCGGAATCCAGTCCGACCCGGTGCTGGAGACCATTGGCGAGGTGCCACGCCACATCTTTCTGGATGAAGCGCTGGCCCACCGGGCCTACGAAGACACCTCACTGCCCATCGGCCACAATCAGACCCTGTCACAACCCTACATCGTGGCGCGAATGACTGAGCTACTGCTGGTGCATCAACCCGAGCGTGTGCTTGAGCTGGGAACGGGCTCCGGTTACCAGACCGCCATTCTTTCCAAACTGTTTCCCCGGGTGCACAGTGTCGAGCGCATTCGTCCGTTGCAGGACCGTGCCCGGGACCGCTTGCGTCAACTTCAATGCCGGAACGTTCTTCTCAAGCATGCCGACGGCGGCATGGGGTGGCCGGAGCGCGGTCCGTTCGACGGCATTATCGTGACCGCCGCCCCTACCGACGTACCTGCCGAACTGCTGCAACAACTGGCCGAAGGCGGTGTATTGATCGCCCCGGTGGGTGAAGATCAGCAGGTCCTGGTGGAAGTCGTTCGCCGGGGCGAGCGTTTTGAGCGTCGGGAGCTTGAGCCGGTGCGTTTCGTGCCTCTGCTTGCCGGAGTAATCCGTTGACGGCTGTGCGTTCTGGTGCGGCCAGCACGTCTGACACGGGTGAACCTCAACAGGGGCTGACTGGAGTCTTCCTGCGCGGCATGGCCATGGGCGCCGCCGATATTGTGCCAGGGGTGTCCGGTGGCACCATCGCATTTATCACCGGTATCTATTTTCGCCTGCTGGAAGCCATCAATAATGCCCCGGTGGCCATCTTCCGGCATCTCCTCAAGGGGCACCCGGGTGTGTTCTGGCAGGCAATTGACGGCAACTTTTTGTTGACCCTTCTGGCGGGCATTGTCACCAGTATCGCGACGCTGGCGACACTGATCACCTGGTTGCTGGCGGAACATCCGATTTGGATCTGGAGCTTTTTCTTCGGGCTGATTCTCGCGTCCGTTTGGCATGTCAGCCTGCAGGTTCGTCGATTCAGTCCTGGGCTGATTGTGCCGTTGCTGGCAGGCATTGTGATTGCGTGGTATCTCACCACACTGCCGGCCAGCGAAGTAGCGCCTTCCGGTCTGGTGTTTCTGGGGGCAGGCGCCCTGGCCATTTGTGCGATGATTCTGCCGGGGGTTTCCGGCAGTTTTCTGCTATTGATCATTGGCATGTACGGGCCGGTGCTTTCGGCGGTGAAAAACCTCGAAGCGGCTAGTCTTGCGCTGTTCCTTGCCGGCTGTGTGCTGGGTTTGCTATCCGCCGCCCGGGTAATAACCCTGGCGTTCCGGCATTTCCACGACACAGTGCTGGTGCTGCTGACCGGTTTCATGATCGGGGCCTTGACGAAAGTCTGGCCCTGGCAGGAAACTTTGAGCTGGCGCACCAATAGCTCGGGCGACCAGGTGCCGTTGAACCAGACGCCGATTACTCCGGCTACCTGGGAGAGCCTCTACCAGCAGGACGCATTGATCATTCCGGCTTGTTTCATGGCTTTGTCCGGCCTGGCTCTAGTGCTGATACTGGAAGCCGTGGCGCGCAAACCGGCCGAGTAAGCATAATGCCCTGCGAGCGGGGAATAAGTGTTACCAAAATCACGGGGCTGTTTCCCGTGGTAACAACCAGGGTTCGGGAGTAACCGGCAAGCGCCCGTAGCTAATGCAAGATATTAGGAAGTTAGTCCTGAAATGTGAGAAATTGCAGCTTGGCGAGTCAATTTCTTAGATGGATTTATCATAATCAGGCAAATTTTATACGTGACTCTTTTCTCCGGCTGCCAATCATCGCTACTCCCGGCCAGAGCCGCCGCTCTGGCCATCCCGCCATGCCGGACCGGCATCCGGGCCCGGCGTGCGGCCAGCGTATTTTCCCTCCTGTTGTTTTTTGTTTTTTTGTCTGGCTGTAACACCAGTGCCATCTATCAGGATCATCTTTATAACCCGCCGGTGTATTGGGGCAGCCATGTGGTGAAAAAAGGTGAAACCCTGTACGGCATTGCCTGGCGCTACGGCAGGGATTATCGCGAACTTGGCGATGCCAACGGACTGTCTGAGCCATGGACCATTCATCCCGGGCAGGTTATACGGCTGGATAAAAAAGGCGATATTCCACGTACCGCTTCGGCCTCGTCGGGGTCATCCAGTGCATCGACACAGCAACGCAGTTCCAATACCGGCCGTGCACCTGGCCGTTCTTCGAAAACGCCGATCGCCTCGGACATTGACTGGCAATGGCCGCACGGTGGCACTGTAATTGCAGGTTACTCAACATCAGGAAAAGTCAATAAAGGGCTTGATATCGCCGGACAACCCGGTGATGCCGTGAAAGCAGCGGCAAAAGGCAATGTGGTCTATGCAGGCAGCGGATTGTTAGGGTACGGAAACCTGATTATTGTGAACCACAGTGAGCACTATCTCAGTGCGTACGCCCATAATCGCAAGATACTGGTGCAGGAAGGGGAGGATGTAAAAGCCGGACAGGTAATCGCCGAGCTAGGCAGTACGGGTACCGATAAACCGATGTTGCATTTTGAAATACGCCGAAACGGCAACCCGGTCGACCCTTCCCGCTACCTGCCACGGCGCTAGACCCGGAAAACAGGACGTTTCGGACCAGATTCATTACCTGAGGCTGACTGAACACTGCTAAGTACAGAGAAATTACAACAATAATGGCAAGGCGAAAGCCGGCCAGACGTGTCCTGAAACAAAGCCAAACCAAGAACCGTAATAATAACAACCACGGTAATGACAGGATTTTCAGAGGCGGGGTAAGACAATGTCAGCAGAGCAAGAAGATCTCATCATCGATCGCGTTGCCGATGTGGAAGACGCGGACGATCAGGAGTTGGCCGAGGAAAGCGACATCAAGCCCGTAAGTGGCGATGGAGGTGATGCGCAGGCTGAGCAACGGGATGAATTCCCTTCCCGGGGTAAATACTACGCAAGCCAGAAACAGCTTGACGCAACCCAGCTGTACCTCAATGAAATCGGCTTTTCGCCGCTACTCACTCCCGAAGAAGAAGTGTATTTCGCCCGGCTTGCCCGAAAGGGGGAAGATTCCGGTCGCAAGCGCATGATTGAGAGCAACTTGCGGCTGGTGGTCAAGATTGCCCGCCGCTATGTCAATCGCGGGCTCACACTCCTGGACCTGATCGAAGAAGGTAACCTTGGCCTGATCCGCGCGGTGGAAAAGTTCGACCCGGAGCGTGGCTTCCGTTTCTCCACCTACGCGACCTGGTGGATTCGTCAGGACATCGAGCGGGCCATCATGAACCAGACCCGCACCATCCGCCTGCCGATTCATGTGGTCAAGGAACTCAATCTTTATCTCCGGGCCGCCCGTGAGCTGACTCAGAAGCTGGACCATGAGCCGACCGCCGAAGAGATCGCCCGCATGGTCGACAAGCCGGTGGCCGATGTGAAGCGCATGCTTGGTTTGAATGAGCGTGTGGCGTCCATGGATACGCCGATTGGTGCTGGCAGCGAGAAATCCCTGCTCGATACGGTGGCGGACGAAGGCGCTTCAGATCCTGCTGACCTGCTGCAGGACAATAATATGTCCTCTTGCCTGGAAAGGTGGATCGACCAGTTGAGCGAGAAGCAACGGGAAGTCCTGTCCCGCCGGTTTGGTCTGCGCGGCTACCCGGTGTGCACGCTGGAGGAAGTGGGCCAGGAGATCGGCCTTACACGGGAACGGGTACGTCAGATCCAGGTGGAAGCCCTGCGACGTTTGCGGGAGATCATGGAGAAGGAAGGCCTGTCCAGCAGCCTGCTGTTTAAATAATACCGTGTGGGCACCCTCCCGCCGGTTGGGCGGGTGCCACCGAATAACAATAAACGAAAGACCAGGCGAGTGAATCCATGAGCAAACGTTTGATCAGCCATATTCTGGCCGCTTTTGTGCTGTTCGGCAGTTTTGCCGGCCCCGCCATTGCCCGCACCGTGGGTGATGTAGAGCTTCCGGAACGTTTTCAGCTGGCCGGAGAGCAGCTGATACTCAACGGCGCCGGTACGCGTTCCAAATGGTTCATGGATCTGTACGTGGGTGCCCTCTACCTGCCACAGACAGCCAACAGTGCCCAGGCCGTGCTGGCGGATGACCAGCCACAAGCCATTACCCTGCACATCACCTCCGGCATGATCACCAGCGAACGCATGACCGAAGCCACCGAAGAGGGCTTTGAAGCTTCCACCGGGGGCGACACAGCCCCTTATCGCGACGATATTGACCGCTTCATGGCCGTGTTCAGTGATGAGATCAAAGAAGGGGACAGCTTTGAGCTGGCCTATGTGCCCGGCGAGGGCGTGCGGGTGCTGAAAAACGGCGACCTGAAAGAGACGGTGGGCGACCTGGCGTTCAAGAAAGTTCTTTTTGGCATTTGGCTGTCGGACGATCCTGCTCAGGAAAGTCTCAAGGACAGAATGCTGGGCCGGGATTAAAGCCGTTTAGACGGGATTTAAAAGCGGGACTTATTGATAGTCCCGCTTTTGCTTGAACTCGCATAAATCCTCAATAATGCAGGCGCCACACTTGGGCTTGCGCGCGGTGCAGGTGTAGCGGCCGTGCAGAATCAGCCAGTGATGGGCGTCCATCAGAAACTCCTTTGGCACCAGCCGCATCAGGCGTTTTTCCACTTCCAGTACGTTCTTGCCCGGGGCAATGCCCGTACGGTTGGAAACCCGGAAAATATGCGTGTCGACCGCCATGGCCGGCTGGCGGAAAGCCGTGTTCAGCACAACGTTGGCGGTTTTGCGTCCTACCCCTGGTAATGCCTCCAGGTCTTCCCGGTTATCGGGCACCTCGCCACCATGCTTCTCGATCAGCTGGCGGCAGGTCTTGATCACATTCTCCGCCTTGCTGTTAAACAGGCCGATGGTCTTGATGTATTCCTTTAGCCCATCCACACCCAGGGCAAGAATGGCCTCGGGTGTATTGGCCACCGGAAACAGCTTGTCGGTGGCCTTGTTGACACCCACATCGGTGGCCTGGGCCGACAGGATCACGGCAATCAGCAGTTCGAAGGGCGAACTGTAGTTCAGTTCCGTGGTGGGCTCGGGGTTGGCATCCCGCAGCCGGGTGAAAATCTCGATGCGTTTTTGCTTGTTCATGATCTGTATCGGTATCAGGAAATGTTGCCGGTTACGCGCACCCGCTTGCTGCCGGTACTCACCGGTTCTGGCTGCGCGGCCTTTCGGCGTTCGGCCAGGTGATTGTCAATGCCGTTTTTCAGCGCGATAAGCAGGCCCAGGCCTATAAAGGCGCCCGGTGGCAGCACCATGAACAGCATGTCCGGGTAGTGCTCAAAGGGGCGAACCACCCAGTCTGCCGCTGCCGGGCCCAACAACAGATTCATATCGGCAAAAAGGGTGCCCTGGCCAATCAGCTCACGCATACCGCCCAGGATCACCAGCACCGCCAGGAAACCCAGCCCCATCATGGCACCGTCCAGAACGGCCGGTAATGGTGGATTTTTCGAGGCAAAAGCGTCAGCCCGGCCGAGAATGGCGCAGTTGGTCACAATCAACGGAATGAAAATGCCCAGAATCTGGTACAGCTCGTAGGTGAACGCCTGCATGAGCAATTCGGCGCAGGTGACAAACGAGGCTATGATCATCACAAACGCCGGCAAGCGTACCGATTCGCTGACAAAGTTACGAATCAGCGACACCGACAGGTTGGAACCAATCAACACCAGTAGAGTGGCCAGGCCCAGGCCGATGGCGTTGACCACGGTGCTGGTCACTGCCAGCAAGGGGCAAAGCCCCAGCACCTGAACCAGTGCCGCGTTGTTGTTCCAGAGGCCGTCCTTGATGATTTCGGATGAGGTTTTGGTCGCCATCAGAATTGCTCCCCTGATTCGCTCGGGTCGGCCTGGACCCGTTCGATAATAGTGCGGCGGTTTTCCCGGAAGTAGATCAGTGTCTTCTGCACCGCCTTGACCACGGCTCTTGGAGTGATGGTGGCGCCGGTGAACTGGTCAAATACACCACCGTTTTTCTTCACGTTCCACTGCCGTGGCTTGGGATCGCCCAGTGATTTGCCCTCGAAACTGTGGACCCAATCGGACTTCCGGGTTTCAATGCGATCGCCCAGACCGGGGGTTTCCCGGTGGCTGGTTACCCTTACGCCCAACACCTCCCCCTGAAGGTCGAGACCCACCAGCAGGTAAATGTCTCCGGAGTATCCATCGGGAGCAATCGCCGGCAGTATCAGGCCGATTGGCTCATTGTCTTGTCGTGCTACCCATGCGCGTACTGGGCCCTTCTGCACCATGCGCTGGCTGGCGGGCAGAGTAACGGTATCGCTCAGCAAATCATTGTCGTGCCGGGTTTCCGGGATAATTTCGAACAGGGCGCTGGCTTCGGCTTTGGCGGCCTGTTGCTCAATGCGTTCCTCGGTCATCGATTGGGTCACGGCAATGGTGCCGCCGGTAATCACCGCGAACAGGCCAAGGCCGATGGCACTGCGGCGGATGGAGGTCATTAGTGCGCTCATGGGTCAGCCTCCGTTCCTGCCGGGCACGCCGCGCCGGGCCTTGTGGTGGCCGTAGGTCCGTGGCGGCGTGTAGTAGTCGATAAAGGGGACGGCAAAGTTCATCAGTAGCACGCTGAAGGCCACGGCATCCGGATAGTTGCCCCAGGCCCGGATGACGTAAATCAGAATGCCGATGCCGGCACCGTAAATCAGTTTGCCCTGGTGACTGGTGGCGGCGGATACCGGGTCGGTGGCAATGAAGAAAGCGCCGAGCATGGTACCACCGGCCAGTAGCTGAAGCTGAACGGGTGCGTACTGATCGGCATTGTTGCCGAAGGCCAGGCTCATGATGGTCAGGCCCGCAAGCAAGGCGACGGGAATGTGCCAGGTAATGATGCGCAAGCCAATCAACAGCAAACCACCCGCCAGGAATGCCAGGTTGACCCATTCCCAGCCCCGGGCAACCCAGTTACCGAACGTGGGGTGTTGGAGGATTTCCGTGGCCGTGTGGGTGGCCACCTTGTGCTTGTACTCATCCAGTGGTGTGGCCATGGTCCAGCCGTCAACGCTGGTCTGGCTGGCGGAGAATATGCGGGCCAGGGTTTCACCGAACCCCGGAGCGCCGCCAAACAAGCCGGCGGCCTCTGCCCAGTTGGTGGTCATCGCTACCGGAAATGAAACCAGCACCAGCGCATAGCCCACCATGGCGGGGTTGAATGGGTTGGCGCCCAAACCGCCGTAGAGTTGTTTGGCCATTATAATGGCGGAAACCACGGCAATGCCTGACACCCACCAGGGTGCGAACTGCGGCAAGGACAGGCCCAGCAGCAGGCCGGTAACGGCGGCGGTGTTGTCTTTCAGAAAGAAGGCTACGGGCTTGCCCCGGAGCCTGAGGAAGACCGCTTCACAAGCCAGCGCCAGCGCAATGCACCAGACTACGTTGATCAGGTTGCCCCAGCCGAAAAACAGGGTCTGGGCCAGCAGGCCGGGCAGGGCGGCAATGATCACCCAGAGCATGACCCGTGAGGTGGGGCGGGCGTTGTGGGCATGGGGAGACGATTGCTGAACGAATGCCATGAACGTTTAGCCTGCTGTGGTTTCGTTGGAGTGTTGTTGCCGGGCTTTTTCCAGGGTTTCTTTCGCTCGTTTAACCCGGTCGTGATTCTTGGCCACGGCGCGTTCGAGTTTTTCCACGTTATCGGCTTGCTGGGCTCTGGCCTCTTCCAGCATGCCCTCCATGGTGGCCAGTTTGCCTTCGGCCTGGGTGAGCTGTTTTTCCAGCGCTTCCAGATCCGGCTTTTCCACGGTTTCGGCCTGTTCGGGGCTTTCCCCGCTGGCCTGTTTGGCCGTTTTGGCTTTTTTACGCTTCAGTGCCTGCTGCACCAGCGCTGCTTTGGCCGAGCGCTCATCCGAAGCCTCGCCCTTGTCGGTGGCTTTTTGGGCTTCGGCCTTTTTCTTCTCCTGGGCCTCGGCAGCGGCACGCGCTCGTTCCTTGCGGCGTTGTTCTTTCTCCTGCTGTTCCCGCTCAAGCCTGGCCTGGCGAGCCTCGAAGCGCTCCCGGGCGCGGTCGGCCTTCAGCTGCTCCGACTGCTGATGGCGAATTTCACCCTTGGCGAAACGGTAATATTGCACCAGTGGGATAGAGCTTGGGCAGACATAGGAACAGGCACCGCATTCAATGCAATCGAACAAGTTCAGGTGCTCGGCTTTTTCGAACTCCGCCGCCTTGGCGTGCCAGAAAAGTTGCTGTGGCAGCAATTCCATGGGGCAGACTTCGGCACACTGGCCACAACGGATGCAGGGTTGCTCCGGTGGTGGGGCTGGCAACTCGGCACCGGTAGCGGCAATCACGCAGTTGGACGTTTTGGTGACCGGCACAGTATCGGTGGTCAGGGTGAACCCCATCATCGGGCCGCCCTGGATCAGCCGGTTGAGCTTGTCGGCCTGCAGACCGGCGAGTTGCAACAGGTGCTGCACCGGCGTGCCTATCAGCGCCTCAAACGTACCTGGCTCCTGAACCGCTTCGCCGGTTACCGTGACCACGCGCGAGATCAGGGGCTTGCCCTCGAGGACCGCGCGGGAAACCGCCACCGCCGTACCGATGTTCTGGCACATGACACCGATATCGGCGGGAATGCCGCCGCTGGGCACTTCCATCCCGGTCAGAATTTCGATCAGCTGTTTTTCACCGCCAGACGGGTATTTGGTGGGAATGGCGATGACCTCAATATGAGTGCCTTCGGCAGCGGCCGTTTTCACGGCGGCGATCGCCTCCGGTTTGTTGTCCTCGATGGCAATAACACAGCGGGTCGGGCGTAGAATCCAGGCCATGATCTTGAGACCGGCGACCAGCTCGCCGGCCCGCTCGCGCATGGTCATGTCATCGGCGGTGATGTAGGGCTCGCACTCGGCGCCGTTGAGAATCAGCGTGTCCACCTTGCGATCCCGGGGCGGGCGCAATTTGATATCGGTCGGGAAACCAGCCCCGCCCATGCCGGAAATGCCGGCATCACGGATTTTTTCCAGTATCTGTTCCCGCTCCAGTTGCTGGTAATCCGGCAGGGGGTCCAGGTCACACCATTGGTCTTGACCATCCGGCTTTAACACCACGCACCAGTCCGCCATGCCCGAGGGGTGTGGTACTGGCCGTTGTTCAATCGCTTCAATGGTGCCGGAGGTGGAGGCGTGTACCGGCACACCCATGCCCGTGGCGACATCCGCAATCTTCTGGCCCCTGAGCACCCTGTCGCCCACGTTGACAACCACTTCGGCCGGCTCGCCAATGTGTTGCTGCAATGGCAGCAGCAGAATGTCGGGAATCGAGGCCTCGCGAATCGGCCGGCTGGTGGACTGGTGCTTGTTTTCGGGCGGATGAATGCCGCCGGAAAAATCCCACAGTTGTGTCATCAGGCGCTGGCTCCCTGGCGGTCGGTGGCGATAACGCCGGATTTCGGGGGCGTCCAGGTCCAGGTACGAATGTCCGGCTCGACGGTGATCATATCGATACAGTCCACGGGGCAGGGTTCAACGCACAGGTCGCAGCCGGTGCATTCGCTTTCAATAACCGTATGCATGTGTTTGGCCGCCCCCAGAATGGCGTCCACCGGGCAGGCCTGGATGCACTTGGTGCAGCCGATGCATTCGTCTTCGCGAATCACCGCTACCCGTTTGGCCTGCTCCACGCCGTGCTCCGCGTCCAACGGTTCGGGCTCCACGTCCAGAAGATCCGCCAGGGCCTTGATGGTGGTTTCCCCGCCCGGCGGGCACTTGTTGATGGCTTCGCCATTGGCGATGGCTTCGGCGTAGGGGCGACAGCCAGGAAAGCCACACTGGCCACACTGGGTTTGCGGCAGCAGGGCGTCTATCTGGTCCACCAACGGGTTGCCTTCCACCTTGAAACGCTCGGCGGCAAAGCCCAGCAGGCCGCCAAAGACAACGGCCAGGGCCAGCAGCACCAGTACAGCGACGATAATGCTTGTCCACATAAAACAATCGCTCCGTTAAACGGCAACCAGACCGGTAAAGCCCAGAAAGGCCAGCGCCATCAGCCCGGCGGTGACCATACCAATGGCCGCGCCCCGGAAGGCCACCGGCACATCGGCCACGGCAATGCGCTCACGCAGGGCGGCAAACAGCACCAGCACCAGCGAGAAGCCGGCAGCGGCACCAAAGCCATACAGAACAGACTCAACGAAGTTATTGTTTTTGTTCAGGTTAAGAAGTGCCACGCCCAATACGGCGCAGTTGGTGGTAATCAATGGCAGAAAAATGCCCAGTACACGGTAAAGCAGGGGGCTGGTTTTACGGACCACCATCTCGGTGAACTGCACTACCACAGCAATCACCAGGATGAAGGTGATGGTGCGCAGAAACGCCAGATCCAGCGGCTCCAGTAGATAAGTGTAAGCCAGGTAACTGCACACCGATGACAGGGTGAGCACAAAAGTGGTGGCCAGCGACATGCCCATGGCGGTTTCCAGCTTGCCGGAAACCCCCATGAACGGGCACAGCCCCAGGAACTGCACCAGCACAAAATTGTTCACCAGAATGGTGCTGACCAATATCAGCAAATACTCGGTCATCGGAGCGTCTCTGCCTGCCTGTGCTTACATGACCCGCATGCCGGGCGTAGCCCCGGAATCCGGGGACAGAATGAAAATGTCCTTGCCACCGGGGCCGGCGGCCAGAACCATGCCTTCGGACATACCGAACTTCATCTTGCGTGGTTTCAGGTTGGCCACCATCACGGTCATACGGCCTTCCAGGTCCTCCGGTTTGTAAGCGGACTTGATACCAGCAAACACGTTGCGCTCGCCATGCCCCACGTCAAGCGTCAGGCGAAGAAGTTTGTCGGCGCCCTCCACATGTTCGGCTTTGACAATTTTAACCACCCGAAGATCCACTTTCGCGAAATCCGGGAATTCAATCTCATCAGCCAGTGGTTCGAGATCCGAAGCCGGTTCTTCTTTTTTGCTGCCTTTTTCGCTGTCGCCTTGGGCAGCCGGCAGCTCTTCCTTGGAGGCTTCCAGCATTTTCTCGATCTGCGGCATTTCCACCCGTTTCATCAGCGGTTTGAACTTGTCGATGCCATGGTTCTCCAGCAGGGCAGAACGGGTGTTCCAGTCCAGGCGACTGTTCAGGAACAGCTCGGAGGCCTCGGCGGTTTTCGGCAGTACCGGCGCCAGATAGGTCATCAGCAGGCGGAACATGTTGATGGCGTTGGTGCAGATGGCCTGCAGGTTCTCCTCCTGGCCTTCCTGCTTGGCGATCACCCAGGGCTGCTCATCGTTCACGTACTGGTTGGCCACATCGGCCAACTCCATGATACGGCGCATGGCACGGCCGAATTCCCGGGCTTCGTAGAATTCTTCGATCTCTTTGCCGGCATCAATGAACGCCTGCAGTTTTTCAGACTCGGTAACAGTGCCCAGCTGGCCGTCAAAACGCTTGGTAATGAAGCCGGCGCTGCGGCTGGCGATGTTGACCACCTTGCCGATCAGATCGGAATTCACCCGCGCCGCGAAGTCTTCCAGGTTCAGGTCCATGTCATCCACGCCGCTGGTGAGCTTGGCGGCGAAATAGTAGCGCAGGTATTCCGGGTTCAGATGATCCAGATAGGTGCGCGCCATGATAAACGTGCCCCGGGACTTGGACATCTTCTTGCCGTTTACCGTCACAAAACCGTGGGCCCAGACCGCGCTCGGCGTGCGGAAGCCCGCATCGTGCAGCATGGACGGCCAGAATAGCGCGTGGAAGTTGATGATGTCCTTGCCGATGAAGTGGTACACCTCGGCCTCGGAATCCGCCTTCCAGAAATGCTCGAAATCAATGCCTTCGCGGTTACACAGGTTCTTGAAGCTGGCCAGGTAACCGATGGGCGCGTCCAGCCAGACATAGAAGTACTTGCCCGGCGCATCCGGAATCTCAAAGCCGAAGTAGGGGGCGTCGCGGCTGATGTCCCATTCCTGCAGGCCTGCGTCTAGCCACTCGGCCAGCTTGTTGGCCACCTGCGGCTGCAGGGCACCGCTACGGGTCCACTCACTCAGGAAATCGTGGAAATCCGGCAGGGTGAAGAAATAGTGCTCGGATTCCTTCTCCACCGGCGTGGCACCGGAAACCGCCGAACGCGGGTTAATCAGCTCCGCCGGGGTGTAAGTGGCGCCACAGGCTTCGCAGTTATCGCCGTACTGGTCTTCCGCTTTACATTTCGGACAGGTGCCCTTGATGAACCGATCCGCCAGGAACATTTCCTTTTCTGGATCGAAAAACTGGGTGATCTTGCGGGTGGCAATGTGCCCGTTGTTCTGCAACTGGCGGTAGATGTACTCGGAGAAATACTGGTTCTCTTCCGAGTGCGTGGAGTAATAGTTGTCGAACCGGATGTGGAAGCCGGCAAAATCTTCCTGGTGCTCATCGCTGATGCGCTTGATCAGTTGCTCCGGGGTAATACCTTCGCGTTCGGCACGCAGCATGATCGCGGTACCGTGGGCATCATCGGCGCAAACGTAGTAGCAATTGTGGCCACGCATTTTCTGATAGCGCGCCCAGATGTCGGTCTGAATGTATTCCAGCAAATGCCCCAGATGGATAGGCCCGTTGGCATAGGGCAGGGCGCTGGTAATCAGAATATCGCGCTGTTGGTTACTCGCTTGCGTCATGATGATGTCCGAACCTTTTGTCAGTAAGGGTTGGAATGCCAAAGAACGGGGCGCGGGCACAACCGGCATTGATTGGCCCGGGTAAAGACCCCATATGGTCAGAAACAGGCGCAGATGATACCTTCCAAGCCAGCAATTTTCACCTGCATCCGTGCTTATGAGCATATTCCGGAGCCCCCGATGACACAGATTGCCCAATCAGCCCTCGAAGAGGCCATCAAAGACTACCGCGACCCCTACCTGAACAAGGATCTGTTCGAGCTGGACGCCGTGAAAACCCTGAACGCCGACGACAGCGGCCAGGTCACCCTGATGGTTGAATTGCCATACCCGTCCAAAGGCATTGCGGGCGGCCTGAAGCAAATCGTCACCAACGCTCTGGAAGGAGTTGATGGCGTGGAAAGCGCCGACGTGCACGTGGGCCAGAAAATCCACGCCTGCAAAATCAACAAAGACATCTCCCCCGTGGCCGGCGTGAAAAACATCATCGCCGTCGCCTCCGGCAAGGGCGGCGTGGGCAAATCCACCACCGCCGTTAACCTGGCTTTGGCCTTGAGCGCCGAAGGCGCCCGCGTCGGCATCCTCGACGCCGACATCTACGGCCCCAGCGTCGGCATGATGCTCGGCGTGCCCGAAGGCAAACGCCCGGACGTGCGCGAAAACAAATACTTCGTGCCCATGCAGGCCCACGGCCTGCAAGCCAACTCCATGGCCTTCGTCACTACCGACAAAACCCCCATGGCCTGGCGCGGCCCCATGGTCAGCGGCGCTGTCATGCAGCTGCTGGAACAGACCCTGTGGGACGAACTCGACTACCTCATCGTAGACATGACGCCAGGAAAAGGCGACATCCAGCTCACCCTGGCCCAGAAAGTCCCCGTCACCGGCGCGGTCATCGTCACCACCCCGCAGGACATCGCACTGCTGGACGGCAAGAAAGGCATTGAGCTGTTCCGTAAAGTTGATATCCCTGTGCTGGGCGTGGTGGAAAACATGAGCGTCCACATCTGCAGCAACTGCGGCCACGAAGAGCCGTTATTTGGCCACGGCGGCGGCGAAAGAATCGCCGACGACTACGACACCACCCTGCTGGGCCAGCTCCCGCTGCACATGACCATCCGCGAACAAACCGACAGCGGCCAGCCCACAGTCGTTGCCGAACCAGACTCCGAAGTGGCCCGGCGCTACCGCGACATCGCTCGCAGGGTAGGAGCGGAGCTGTCCACCAGAGAGCGTAATCTGGGTGGCACGATTTCCAGTGTGTCGGTGACTGAGCATTAACGAAACGCAGGTAATTCAGGAAAGGTCTGGCCTGTGAGCTAGTGGAGGCCAGCTGGAAATGAATACGCAGGGTCAGGGTCCCCCTCCCAAAAATTTTGAGGGCCAGGGATGGCCCGAAATAAGCGCACAGGGACCGTGCTTGTAGCGGTTTTTGGGAGGGGGACCCTGACCCTGCAGTACTCCGAGACAGCGGTTTTTGGGAGGAGAGCCCTGACTCTGCAGTACTCCGAATCAGCTGTTTCGAGAAACACCACCCCAGCACCGGTCAATACTTCGACAGACCAAAAGGGAAAAGGTAAACTACGCCCCAATTTTTCCCAGCTCAAAACGAGAATCCACCCATGAGCATCAAATCCGACAAATGGATCCGCCGCATGGCCGCCGAACAGGGCATGATCGAACTAAATACATAATTAAAAATAACGAAAATAAAAAACATCCAACTATTCATTTTATGGTTATTTAGTTATTTTAATTAACAAAAATATGAGGTCAAAGCATTCTGTTTTTGCTGTTTTTGCTGTTTATTCTGCCTGTTGCTTAAAATTGTTGAACAAACATACAAATGAATTAATTTTCTCTATAACGTGGGATAATGGTTAAGAACGACCGAAAAGAAAAGAAAGGAAGTGAAGGAGCGTTTTATCTATTATTTCTTAAAAAACGCAGATGGAAATATGACAGAAGATATAACTATGCTTGAAAAATTATCAGAAAGACAGTTAAGATTAGCCATGCTTTTGAGTATGGATTCATTTTATTTAGAAGACTTAGCGAAGAAAATTGCTGTAACAAAAAAAACACTCTTATCTGATATTGCCGCATTTAATTTTGTTCATTCTCCGGCATCTATTCATATCGACGAGCAACAGAAAGTTTCTTTGAGATTACCTTGTGAATATAATTTAGAAAGCATCACGAGTACTATCTTAAAACATTCAAGCCATATACAATTGTTGAAAATCATTTTGATGCAAGAACCTTGTATTGCTAAACTAGCTGATCAGTTATTTCTAAGTACAGCAAGTATTCGCAGAATCATTATGTTTCTGAATGAATCCTTTCAAAAGCGAGGATTTCTTTTTAGAATCCACACTACTCCATATGTACATATTCAAGGTGAGGAGAGACAAATACGTTTTTTTTACTGCAGTTTATTTGAGGAGATCTATACACCGGATCAACTTCCTCATTCCCAAATATTGTCTGCAGCTATCAAACGATACATGAAACTTTATCCTCCATTAAACAAACTATCTGGCCACAAACAGCTGTTTTTGATTTATTATTTTTTGATTTCTATTATCCGGATCGGAAAGAAACATAAATTATCCGATCAGTTGAAAAGCCAACCTCTCGAAATGGATATTGATTTATTTTTTGAGCGAACGAAAAATAACATTACATTTTGCTCCGTTATGGAGAAAAATTATCATTTCTATTTAACTAAAGAAACAGCTAGTGAACTTTTGCGTCCAATCAGCCAAATGATCCATTTTGCTTCTGTAAAGGCGCCAGCTCATGAAATCAAAAAATTAAGAAACTTGTCACAAAATTTCTATCGTTCTTTATCTACTGATACAATGTTATCTGATCAGCAATTAAATTACTTGTATCATTTGATTTCTTTCAAGAAGGAGTTTTTACCTTTTCTAACCAATTCCTTTAAACAATTCTTTGTGATCGTCTTGAAATCGGATCCACTCATTCTTTCTTTTTATGAACAAGCATTGGTGGAAGAAAATTATTCGTTTATTCTAACCAATCGTCTATTATATGAAGAATTGCTGGAAGA
>JABXHG010000191.1 GCA_013393545.1 Alteromonadaceae bacterium
GGGTGGGGCAGGCCGCAGTGGCAGAGGCCGAAGTGGAGTACCAGGACAAGACCTCCACCCAGATTGATGTGCGCTTCACGGCCGTGAACCCGGAGGATGTGCTCAAGGCCTTCGGCACTACCGACGGCGACGGTGATGTATCCGTGGTGATCTGGACCACCACCCCCTGGACCATCCCTGCCAACCAGGCGGTGTCTATCGGTGCTGACCTGGAATACGCGCTGGTACAAGTGGATACCGGCAACGGACCGGAGCGCCTGATCCTGGCCACCGACATGGTCGAAGGCATCATGGCGCGCTGGGGCGTGGAAGACTACAGGGTGTTGGCCAACGTAGCCGGTGCCGCCCTGGAGAAGCAGCCGCTGCATCACCCGATCTACGACAAGCAGGTGCCGCTGATCCTGGGCGAGCACGTGTCCCTGGACGCCGGTACCGGTGCCGTCCATACCGCGCCGGACCACGGCCTGGAAGATTTCGAGGTGGGCAAGGAATACGGCATCGACACCCTGAACCTGGTGAAAGCCGACGGTACCTACACCGAGGCGGCGGAAGAGTTTTCCGGTGTGCACGTGTACAAGGCCGATGAGCCGGTGTGCGCCGCGCTTGAACGCGAAGGCAAGCTGGTTCGCTCGGAAAAATTCCGCCACAGCTACCCGCATTGCTGGCGCACCAAGACCCCGCTGATTTACCGCGCCACGCCGCAATGGTTCATCAGCATGGACAAGCTCAACCTGCGCGCCGACGCCCTGGAAGCGATCAAGGGCGTGCGCTGGGTGCCGGCCTGGGGCCAGAACCGCATTGAAGCCATGTTCGAACAGAGCCCGGACTGGTGTGTCTCGCGCCAGCGTACCTGGGGCGTGCCCATCACCCTGTTCGTGCACAAGGAAACCCAGGATCTGCACCCGAACACCCAGGAACTGATCGAAAAAGTTGCCGACGTGATCGAAACCGATGGCATCGACGCCTGGTACGAACTGGACCAGGCTGAGCTGCTTGGCGAGGACCCCGACGCCTACGAGAAAGTGACCGACACCCTTGACGTCTGGTTCGACTCCTGCGTGAGTCACGCCTCGGTACTGCGGGTACGCGAAACGCTGGGTCAGTTCCCGGCGGACCTGTATCTGGAAGGCTGTGACCAGCACCGTGGCTGGTTCCAGTCCTCCCTGAAGACGTCCATTGCTATCAACGGCGTGGCGCCCTACAAGCAGGTACTCACCCACGGCTTCACCGTGGATGGCCAGGGCCTCAAAATGTCCAAGTCCAGGGGTAACGTGATTGCGCCCCAGGAAGTCATGAAGGAACTGGGTGCCGACATCCTGCGCCTGTGGGTGGCGGCTACCGATTACAGCGGTGAGATGACTGTGTCCAAGGGCATCCTCAAGCAGACCGCCGACGGCTATCGCCGGATTCGTAACACTTCGCGCTTTTTGCTGAGCAACCTGACCGGCTTCGACCCGGCGCAGCACATGGTGGCCCCGGAAGAGATGATCGCCCTGGACCGCTGGATGGTGGACAAGGCGCTTCAGTTGCAGAAGGAAATCCACGAGGACTTCGGCAACTACGCCTTCCTGCGGATTTACCACAAGGTGTACAACTTCTGTGAATCCACCCTCGGTGGGTTCTACCTGGACATCATCAAGGACCGCCAGTACACCACTCAGGCCGACAGCCTGGCACGGCGTTCAGCTCAAACTGCGCTGTTCCACGTGGCCGAAGCCCTGGTGCGCTGGATTGCGCCGATCCTGAGCTTCACCGCCGACGAAATCTGGCAGCACCTGCCGGGCGAGCGCGGCGACACCGTGTTCTATGAAACCTGGTACGAAGGCCTGACCGAACTGCCAGCGGATTCCGAACTGGGCCGTGACTACTGGAGCGAGATGTTTGCGGTGAAAGAAGCCGTCAACAAATGCCTGGAAGACGCCCGTGGCCGTGGTGAAATCAAAGGCTCGCTGACCGCCGAAGTGGAGCTGTACTGCGAGGGAGAGCTGGCCGAGAAACTCCAGCACCTGGGTGACGAGCTGCGCTTCGTGCTGATCACCTCCGAGGCTACCGTGAAGCCGGTGAGTGCCGCTGAAGGCGCCGAACAGACTGGTCTGGAAGGCTTGATGGTGAAAGTGACGCCGTCGGATAAGCCGAAATGCGAGCGCTGCTGGCACCACCGCGAAGACGTCGGCCAGAACGAGCAGTACGACGACCTGTGCGGCCGCTGCGTAACCAACGTGGAAGGCCCGGGTGAAACCCGCGCCTATGCCTGATGAGCGGGCTGACAGGCGTGGTGATGACTGAAGGCAAGGCAGGCAGCAAGCTTAAATGGCTGTGGCTGGCGGTGCTGGTGATCGTGGTGGATCTCGGCACCAAAGCCATGGCTACGGCCATGCTGACCTACGCCAACCCGGTGCCGGTACTGCCCAGCTTCAACCTGACGCTGCTGCACAACACCGGCGCGGCCTTCAGCTTCCTGGCCAATGCCGACGGCTGGCAACGCTGGTTCTTCGTGGCACTGGCGCTGGTGGTCAGCGTGGTGCTGGTGACCTGGCTGCGAAAACTCAAAGCCAATGAAACCTGGACCGCCATCGCCATCGTATTGATACTCGGCGGCGCGCTGGGCAACGTGTATGACCGGGTCGTCCACGGTTACGTGGTCGACTTCCTGCACTTTTACTGGCAGGACTGGCACTTTCCCGCCTTCAACCTGGCCGACACCGCCATCACCATTGGCGCGGCCATGATGATACTCGACTTATTCCGCAAACCCGCCGACGGCGGCGATGCATGAAGGAGTGACGCACACTCATGAAAGATTTAGCTATAGATAAAGGTACCCGCGTAAAACTGCACTTCGCCCTGAAAATCAAAGACGGCGACGTAGTGGATACCACCTTCGACAAAGACCCGGCCACCCTGGAAATCGGTGACGAAAACCTGCCGGAAAACTTCGAAGCCCTGTTGATGGGCCTGAAAGCCGGCGACCACGCCGCCTACGAAGTCACCCCGGAAAAAGCCTTCGGCCAGCACAACCCCAGCAACGTGCAGAGCTTCAAACGCCACGAATTCAGCGCCGACATGGTGCTGGAGCCGGGCGTGGTAGTGTCCTTCGCCGATGCCCGCCAACAGGAACTTCCCGGCGTAATCAGCCGCGTAGAAGGCGACGAAGTAGACGTGGACTTCAACCATCCGCTGGCGGGGCGTACACTGGAATTCGAAGTGGAAATTCTGGACGTAGAACCGGCAGGGCCGACACACTAAGGGCTGAAGTCATATCCGCACTTGCCGGCTACTCTAAAGTTAGTGGGATGCGGGGAGGCACTGTCCGGGACTGTCTGCAGCATGGATGCTGCAGTCAAGCGTACAGGGATGTATTAACAGCGTGTCTCGGACAGTGCCTCCCCGCAGCCCACGGGCGACAACCCCAAAGGCAAAAAAATGCAAATCAGACTGGCAAACCCCAGAGGCTTCTGCGCCGGCGTAGACCGCGCCATAGAAATCGTGAACCGCGCGCTGGACGTCTTCGGGGCACCCATCTACGTACGCCACGAAGTCGTCCACAACAAATTCGTGGTCGACAACCTCCGTAACCGTGGCGCCGTATTCGTGGACGAACTGCACGAAGTGCCCGACGACAAACTGGTCATCTTCAGTGCCCACGGCGTCTCCCAGGCCGTGCAAAATGAAGCCGCCCGCCGTGGCCTGAAAGTCTTCGACGCCACCTGCCCACTGGTCACCAAAGTGCACATGGAAGTCATGCGCTACAGCCGCGATGGCCGCGAGTGCATCCTCATCGCCCACGAAGGCCACCCGGAAGCGGAAGGCACCATGGCCCAGTACGACGCCACCAACAGCGGCGCCATCTCCCTGGTGGAAGACGAGCCGGACTTCGCCCACCTGGAAGTCAAAGACCCGTCACGCCTCTCGTTCGTCACCCAGACCACCCTCTCCATGGACGACACCGCCCGGGTCATCGACGCCCTGCGCGCCAAATGCCTCGAGATAGAAGGCCCGCGAAAAGACGACATTTGCTACGCCACCCAAAACCGCCAGGATGCGGTGAAACAGTTGGCCAACGACTGCGACACGATGCTGGTAGTGGGCTCCCCCAACAGCGCCAACTCCAACCGCCTGCGGGAACTGGCAGAGCGCATGGGCACCCCGGCCTATCTGATTGATGAGGCATCCCAGATTGACCCGCAATGGCTCGAAGACAAATTTGCCATTGGCGTGACCGCCGGCGCCTCCGCCCCGGAAGTGCTGGTGGCTGAAGTGATTAACCGGTTGAAAGAACTGGGTGGCGAAGAGCCCAATGAAGTGCCCGGCCGTCAGGAAAACATCGTGTTTTCCATGCCCCGTGAGTTGCGGATTGATGCCGTCGAGGTCTAGTTTCCCGACGGCTTTTCCATATTGATCTGCATCACATTTTTCTGTTCCCGCCCGCCGCTTATCTCCGAAAAAGTGCCGCTTATCGCATGGCTGTACAAGCCAATGCACCCATCCGCTATTCTTCAATCAGAAATCCTAAAAGGTATGCAGTGTATGAAACCAAAGCATTCAGGGTTCACGCTAATCGAGCTGATGATCGTTGTTGCGCTCATAGCAATCATCGCGATGGTTGCTGTGCCGGGATTCAGTTCACTGATTGAATCCAACCGGCACAAGTCCACGACAAACAATGTGATTGGCATCCTGAATTATGCCAGGTCTGAAGCTGTGCGTAGGGGGGAGCCGGTGTCTGTTCGGGCGACAGATGGAGATTTGCAGAATGGGTTAGTGGTAATTCTGGAGTCTGTTGACCCGGACGACGACCCCAACCCCAACCCACTCAGGCAGGGCGACGAAATGCCTGGCGCGGTTACATTAACCGACTTATGCAGCAACCTGCCGATCGTTTTCCGGGGCACCGGAGAAAAGCTCGATTCCAACATTTCTGTTTTGCGCATCAGCCCGGGGAATGGAAATCCGGCTACCGACATCGTCGTGAATGCTGGCGGACAGGCGAATCGGCACCAGAGTCAGGCGACATGTCCCTGAGCAATATTGATCGACCATTGTGACAACGACGGGAAAAACGATGGCTATAACCACAAGGCAAAGTGGCCTGACCATGATCGAAATTCTGGTCGCCCTACTAGTGTTGGCGATTGGCTTATTGGGAGTGGCGGGTATGCAAACCGTATCCATGCAACAAACCCAAGGGGCAGATCAGAGGTCCACGGCGGTCCTGCATGTACAGACAATGGCGGATGAGATTCGCACCAACAAAGGGTTGCCGGGTACGTCTGCCAAAACCGCCTGGGAAACTGCGGTGAAAGAAGATCTGGGGGACGACGCAACAGCCGATATCAAAGATGTAACCACGGGCCAGACTGTCCGGGTCGAAGTTACCTGGAATGTCCGTGAGTCGGTATGGGATGGCGGTGAAGAAGGCTCCGCAAACCCGGACGACAATCCCATGTACGAGAATTCCTTTTCACTTCTGGTGAGGTACGCACAATGACTTGCCAAAAGCCGATGCCCTTAAAACAGAGCGGTTTGTCCATTGTTGAATTAATGATTGCTCTGTTGCTTGGGTCTTTGCTCGCGATCGGGCTCTTCCAGATATTTACCTCAAATAGTCAGGCTTTTCGTGTAACCGAAGGCATCGCGCGAACACAGGAGAGTGGCCGTATTGCTTCCGATATCCTTGCCCGTGAAGCGCGTAATGCCGGGTACTTTGGCTGCAATTCCCAAAAGTACACCAGTAACCTTGATATAGAAGAAGGTGATGATGACTGGGATGTTTTCCACTGGGATATGTCTACATCCGTCAGCTCTCCGGCTGCCGCCCGGCCAAGCGGGGCAATTAACGGCACCGACTTTATTTATTTTAACGGCATGGAAAGTCTGGGTTTGGAAATAGCAACAGACTCTCCTCATACCTCCGCTTCAATGGACATAAGGAACGCAGCGGATGATGATCGTGAGAACCTGCTGAGTGACGGTGAAATTGTTGCCATAACAGACTGCCAGGGAACGGATGTCTTCCAGATAACAAGCTTTAATCCGAATAACGGGAATTTGGTCGCCAATAGCGGTAATGCCCAGTCCCCAGGTAACGATTTTACTGACAACGTGTGCTCGAACACCGGTAATCCGGGAGCCGGTAACAACTGCCTTTCAAATAACTATGGAGAGGGGGCGCAGATCCTAAGACCTTTCCAGAGAATTTATTATATCGACGACAGTGGTACGACGGGTAATCGAGCCCTGATGATGGAAGAGCGCCTGAGCGGTACCGTCAGAACTTACGAAATGGTTGAAGGTGTTGAGGACCTGCAGGTTCGTTATGGCCTGTCTGGTGGCCCGGAGCAGCCCGTGAATCAATGGACGGATGCCGAAAGCGTTAATGATGCCGACTGGGGTAACGTTCGCGCGGTAAGGGTCAGCATTCTGGTTCGCGGTGGCGCGGACAATTTGTTTGATGACAGCGTATCGGTGTGTTTCCCCGCCTGGGCAGATTGCTCCTCGGGAAATAATTATGACGCCAGTGATAACCGCATGTACCGGGTGTATTCATTCACCACTAACGTGCGTAACAAGTCGAACTGACGGGGGATAAAGGATGAGTTACAGAGAAAAGGGCTCCGCCCTCCTGATGTCTTTGGTGATTTTGTTGGTTTTGTCCTTGCTGGCAACCTCGTCAATGCAGAACTCGATTATGCAGGAAAGGATGTCCAACGCGTCCCGTGAAGGAGTGATTGCACTGGAAATTGCAGAAGCGACTCTACGGGGGCTGGAGGAAGATCTGGCTGACCTGGATACGCTGGATAATTTTGGCACGGATTCGTCATGCAAGAACCCTCCGCAATATCCTGATGACGAACCTACCGGAGACGAGGCGCAAGGGTGGTACTACCTTGGAAATGCTCCCTATGTTCTTGATGAAGAGACCTGGGACCCGAATAACGAGAATAACGAGAAAGTCCTGCAGGCACCGGAGATCGAAGGCATTACACCACAGTATTTTATTGAATACCGTGGGTGCGTGAAGCTTGACCAGAACAACAATGCCGAGGGAGACACCATCCGAAACCTCAACTTCGAGGGCTCTGGTGACCAAGCGGGTGGCGGCGGCGCTGCCGGCCCTGGCCAGTCAGACATGATGGGCCGTGCCGAATCCATGCGAATTGTTGTGAGGGCGACAGGTCCGTCAGAAGAGAGTCGCAAGATTATTGAGAGCTATTACTTTGTCAGCTCCGAGAACATTGATACGGAAAATTGAGGGCAACACCATGTTCAAGCAACTCAAGTTAAAAATGTGCATCGTTGGCATGGCTCTTGTCCTCCCTGCAGCGGGCTGGGGGGATGTGAATTTTTCACAGAAGCCTTTGGCTGCAGGTGGGGGAGTGGATCCGAACCTGATGTTTATGCTGGATGACTCTGGTTCCATGAGCTGGGGGTTCATGCCCGATGGCTTGTATGGTCGGTTAAACCGCTCGTCATGTGGAGGTTATGAAAATTATTACGGACTCTATGTAAGAACCTGTGACCTCGAAAACGGCGACCGCTTTCTGGCATCAAGCCAGATGAACAAGGTTTACTACAATCCGGATGTTAACTACGCGCCTCCGCTGGATAGTGACGGTAACAGCTTGCCACAATCATCATTTGAGGCTGCGCCCATTGACGGCTACGACTCCGGTTCCGAAAAAGTACCTTTGGACTCGGATTTCCGTGTTGTCTATTACTATAACGATGCAATGAGCCCAGGGAGTACCGGACAATCGGCGTTTTACTACGAGTACGATGAGAATAACGCAGGTTGTTGGAATCCGTATCGGGACGACTGTTATACGAGGGTGGATGTAGATGCCTCAGAAGAGCAAAACTTTGCAAACTGGTTTTCGTATTACCGAACCCGTGAGATGGCCTCTAAAGCAGGTATCGGACGAGTTTTCGGGAGTCAGGATTTAAGCCCGGATTTTCGCCTGGGTTGGGGCAGAATCAACAAAGGTGGGAGCGATGTAGACGGTGCAGTCGTTCGAGCTGTGATTAACGGTGTGCGCCCATTTGAATCCAGTCGCTCAGGCTTTCTTCAGTGGTTGTATTCAAGCAACGCCAGTGGCAGTACCCCTCTTCGGCGCGCGCTTGAAGGGGCTGGTCGATATTACGAGGATAGCGACAGGCCGTGGCTTGATGACCCTGACAATTCAAAAAGTAATTCAAATCCCGCGCGAGAATGCCGGATATCTGCGACTATACTGATGACTGATGGTTATTATGGGGGCAGTAACCCGGCTTGGGAAGTCCGTGGTGCGGCTAGCAAAGATGGTGAGGTTATTACCAATAGCACTGGTGACAGTGGTCAGTACAAGGCGGAGTCGCCGTTCAGTGACGGCAACACAAACAGCCGCAGACTGGCAGATGTTGCGGCCTACTATTGGAAGCGGGATCTCCAGCCCAATATTGACAACTATGTGCCTACGATTGCTGATGTCGTCGATGAGGATAACTCTGGCATTCGGGAAACCATCGGCGATCCTGCCTTTTGGCAGCACATGATGACTTACGGCATCGGTCTCGGTGTCGAAGGTACGGTATCAAGAAACGATGCTGTATCGGCCGTACTGGATGGCTCCACTGTAGATTGGTGGGGAGGTAATAGTAATGAAGACAAAATCAATGATTTGCTGAGAGCCTCCATGGTAGGGCGTGGCGACTTCTTCAGCGCCAACGACCCTGAAACCTTCCGTATTCAACTGGAGGATTTGCTGGCCCAGTTCCTTGGCAACGCCGGCTCGGCAACAGGTCTGGATTTTAACGTGGCCTCGATCGAAGGGAAGGATGCTCTGGTCTTTTCAAGTTACTTTGATCCCAGCGGCTGGACCGGGGATCTGGAGGCCATCACCCTTTCTCCAGGTGATGATGGCCGGCCCGAGGCGGCAGAGGGAAGTGAAAACGAAGGCTGGTCAGCCCGGGCAAAGCTTGAAACGAAAACCCCCGACGAACGGGTCATCCTGACTTACAACGGCGGTCAGGGGCAGCCCTTCCGGTGGAATTCCCTGTCGACTGCTCAGCAGAGTGATCTGAACACTGGAGCGACCGGTCTGGGTAGTAAACGCCTGGAGTATTTGCGTGGTAAGCGCCGGGCTACACTCGAGTCGGAAAACGCGGGTGATGGCAAGTATTTCCGCCAACGCCAGAAGCTGTTGGGCACGATTGTTAATTCGACTCCCCGCTATGTGGGTGAGCCGGACTCTTTCTGGCCCAACGATAGCAACTTTGGCGACGGAAAATATTCGGTTTTTCGGAATTCCAACGTGGATCGCACTCCCGTGGTGTACGTGGGTGCCAACGATGGCATGCTCCACGGGTTCAAAGCCACGGCTGAAAGCGAAGGTGGTGGCGATGAGGTGCTCGCTTATGTGCCTTCATTTGTGTCTTCGACTGAAAGCGATGAAGGGTTGCATTATCTGACAGAGCCCGGGTTTGATCACCGTTTTTATGTCGATCTGAATCTGGAAGTCGTGGATGTTCACACAAGCGGTCGTCGGGATAATGGTAATGTTGCCAACAGCGCAGAATGGCGAACTGTTCTGATTGGTGGTAGCCGAGCGGGCGCCAAGGGTATCTTTGCGCTGGATGTAACCAATCCGGATGAGTTCTCGGAAGACAGCGCTGCTAAACACGTGCTCTGGGAGTTTACCCATGAAGACCTGGGGTATTTGGTCGAGCCTCCCGAGATCGCGCAAATGGAGTGGCCGGATGGAAAGATCCGCTGGACCGTGTTCGTGCCGTCCGGGTACAACTCCGGCTCCACTGGCTTCTTCATGCTTGATCTCGAAGCTGGGCTTGACGGTAGTTGGGATAACGGCGATTACCGATATGTGGAGTTCGAAAGCGGTGGAACCGGGCTGTCTCCGTTGACGCTGATTGATAACGTGAATGACGACCACCTGGTGGACCGCGTTTATGCTGGCGATCTGGATGGCAACATGTGGGTAGCCTATAACGATGAGGGCACAATGAAGAAGGCCTACAGTCAGCCCTACTTCAAGGCTAATCAGCCCATTACGTCGGCGCCAGCAGTCGCGCTGTCCATGGATACCGGCAAGGACCCGGACCTGATGATATTGTTTGGTACCGGCAAGTATCTTGAGGCAGGAGACTCGTCAAGTACTGACGACAACTATTTCTACGCCGTACATGAAACGTCTGATGCCGGCTCTCTTCCCATAACAGCCAGCAGCCTGGTTGATATGCCATTAACCGCAGGGTCCGGGACCATTGATGGTGTGAACCGCAACATCCGCATAGCTTCGGGAAACAGGGTAGACTACGACAACAAGCGCGGCTGGTATACAAAATTACCGTCGAGCGGTGAAAGAGTAGTGAATTACCCAATCATCCGGGGTGAGTATGTGTATGTGAATACGCTTATTCCAGGTGCAAATCCCTGCCTCGGTGGTGGTGATGGCTGGGTTATGGGCTTTGAAATCCTCAGGGCCGAGAACAAGGTGCCGGGTTTCGCCGCATTTGAGGATAGCACTGAAAACGCCTCGGGCTTCAAGGTAAGCGACAGGCCTTCTCAGCTGTCAGTCTGGGGCAATCTACTGGCGTTTAACAGTGGTTCGGGCGGCGCGGAATTTATAGGCCTTCCGGAGCTGATTGTCGGTTTGGGACGCAAAGGCTGGCGCGAGATTACCGAATAAGGAGTTGTATCGTGAATCACCAAAAACGAAGTGCCGGTTTTACGCTGATTGAGCTGATGATCGTGGTAGCGATCATCGGCATCATCGCTGCGGTGGCTTATCCATCTTACCGAAACAATGTGATGGCAACGCACAGGGCTAACGCCCAGGCGGACATGATGTCGCTCGCCCAGTGGATGGAACGTAAGTATCTGCAACAGAATTACGATTACCAGGGCGTGACTCTTCCTCAAACCCGGTCTCCGGAAACCGGCACGAAAATGTACGATATTGCCCTGAAAGATCTGGGGAAAAACAAGTTTACGCTTGAGGCGTCGCCTGTGGGTGCGCAAACGGATGACAAGTGCGGAACCTTGACGTTAGAACACACAGGCGCGAAAGAGGCCACGAAGGGCGGGACAATAGTCCCGGGATGTTGGTGACTTCCGCCCCGGATTTCTGGAGTTAATTGCAGGTGACCGGTTGTCCGTTTGAACGATCCGGAATGCCGTCACCATTTCCATCTCGTGCCAGTCGAACGCTGCCGCTTCTTCGAATAACAAGATGAGCGGCTTTCGATGGGTCCAGGTCATCCGGGCACCAGGTAATGTTTCCCAGATCACTGTGTGTCATCCCGTCTGGCCGGTATTGAAAGTAGCTCCGGTTGAGCGAAGCTGCTTTCAGGAATCCGCGTTCGGGTGGCGGCAGAACCCGGATAATCTCACTATCAGACGTTATTTCTCTCTGATTCTCCGGGTCCTTGAACACGGCTACCTGTCGTGACCAGTCTTTCCCGCATTGGTTGCCGGGGCCCAATGGGCATAGGGTAACCAGTGTTCCATTCAGCACAGCTTCCTGACGCGCGACTGCAAACAGCCCCAAAGTGCCGTTGATGACGGCCTTGCGTTGGCTGTTATCAATCACATTTTTCATGGAAGGAAAGGCAATATTCGCCAGGATGGCGACAATAACAATGCAAACAATCAATTCAACAAGGCTGAGGCCTCGTTGAGAGTGGTCATTAATCATCCTTGAAAAGCTCCCTGCGGTTTTCTTCCTGAAAACCTGTTATTCGTCCATCATTTTCAAGTCAGTGTAGATCAAAAAAAACATCTACGGGAAATGGCTGGTAGGCATGTGCCTAATCCATCCCCAATTTTTTCAACCGATACCGCAACGCCCGAAAGCTGATCCCCAAACGCCGGGCGGCAGCGGTCTTGTTCCAGCGTGTCGCCTCCAGCGCTTTCTCAATGGCCTGGCGTTCAATGCCTTCCAGAAAGTTTTCCAGATCCATTGCGCCGTCGGGTATGGTGGTAGGTGTGGTTTTATCACCTGATACAGGCTCGCCAGAGCTCGCCAAGTCAGCCGAAAAGGGGCGGACACCTGGCCCCACTCCACCATTCAGGTGCAGGTCCTCGGCATCAATGGTTTCGTTATCGCACAGGGTAAACGCCCGCTCCAGTATGTTTTCCAGTTCCCGCACGTTACCGGGGAAATCGTAGTTTTGCAGCCGGTTGACGGCGTCATGGGTCAGTGTCGCTGGAGCGCATTCGTATTCACCGCCAATGCGCTCCAGAATGTGGCGGGCCAGCAGTGAGATGTCTTCGCTCCGATCCCGCAGGGGCGGTACCGACAATTCAATCACGTTGATGCGGTAGAACAAATCCTGCCGGAAGTTACCGTGCTGCACCAGCTCAGCCAGGTTTTTATGAGTGGCACTCAGCACGCGGATATCCACGGGGAGTTCCCGGGTGTCGCCCACGGGGCGCACGGCTTTTTCCTGAATGGCGCGCAGCAGCTTAACCTGCATGGCCAGGGGCAGGTCGGCCACTTCGTCCAGAAACAGCGTGCCGCCGTTGGCGCTGCGAAACAGGCCGTCTTTGTTCTCGGTGGCGCCGGTGAAACTGCCTTTCTTGTGGCCGAAGAACTCGCTTTCCATCAACTCTGAAGGAATGGCACCACAGTTGACGGCAATGAAGGGACCGTCGCTGCGCGGGCCTTGCAGGTGGATCATGCGGGCGACCAGCTCCTTGCCGCTGCCGGATTCGCCACTGATAAAAACCGGTGCCTGGCTGCGGGCCAGTTTGCGGGTCTGGTTGCGCAATTTACGAATTTGCGGCGAATCGCCCAGTAGCAGGCCGGGTTCGTCTTTGTCGGTGGCCTGCTGAACGGCGGGTTCAGATAGTTTCAGAGCACTGTTAACGAGCTCACGCAGGCGCGGCAGCTCCACCGGTTTGGAGACAAAATCAAAAGCGCCAGCTTTCAATGATTCAATAGCCGTCTCCATACAGCCGTAGGCAGTAATTACTGCAACAGGTGTATTTGCAGCGTGCAGCTGAATCCAGTGCACCAGGTCAATGCCGTTGCCGTCTGGCAGGTTCATGTCGGTCAGGCACAGGTGGGGCTGGTGCTTTTCCAGCAGGTTGCGGGCGCTACCCAGGTCGGCTGCGGTATGGGTGGTAATGCCCATACGGGTCAGCGTGATCTCCAGCAGGCTGCGGATATCCGGTTCGTCGTCAACGATCAGCGCGGTATGTGTGGCCATTCTCTGTCTTCGGTTCCCTGTTGAATGTCTAACGCCCGATGGCAGTATTTGTTGTTAGTCGCATCGTTTAAATCATACGCCCGGGGTGGGCGAAGGTGATGCGAAACCGGCAGCCTGGCTGATCGTCGTCCACCAGCGACAGGTGCGCCTGGTTGGCTTCGCACAGCTCCCTGGCCAGGTACAGGCCCAGCCCGTTACCAGTTTTTTCGGTGGTGAAAAACGGTTCGAACACCGAGTCGTGGTGCTCCGGACCGATCCCCGGCCCGAAATCCCGAACGTCTACGTAGGCCCGTTCGCCATCGGCCGTGGCACCTGCCTGTAATTGTATCCTGTTTTCCCCGGTCTGCTGTTTGCTGTAGCGCAAACCATTGTCACAAAGATTGACCATGACCTGCTCAATCTGACTCTTGTCGAAGCGGGCCGGGGGCAGGTCTGCTTCAATCTGCAGCTCTATAGTGACCGGTGAGCCGTCGTTATCTGTCTGGCGAAAATCGGCGCGGAAGTCTTCCAGCCAGTCAGCAATGTTGACGCGCCGGGCATCGGCTGCGCGTCGGCGCGACAGGTCCAGCACGTTTTCAATGATGCCGTTAACCCGGCGGGAGTGGCGATGAATAATGTCCAGCATTTCCCGGTCGCCGTCATCCAGATTGGGAGATTCATCCAATAATTGGCCGGCGTGGCTAATGGCGCCCAGCGGGTTGCGAATTTCATGGGCAATGCTGGCGGTCAGTCGCCCCAGAGAAGCCAGCTTCATTTGCTGCGCCTGTTGGGTGATTTTGCTCAAGTCCTCGATAAAGACCAGCGTCTGCTCGCTCTGTTCCTGATCCAGTTCGGTAAAGGTGGCTTGCAACAGTGGCGATGTGGGCGTGGCCTGAAAAGGTTCAATGCGTTGGTCCGGGTTTTTGCGCCAGGCGACGAGCCCCGCTTTAACTGCCGGCGGCAGAACCAGGGAGTGGGGCAGGGTGGTGTTTGCTTTTTCCTGTGCGCCAAAAAGTAATTCTTCGGCTGCGGCGTTGGCGAGCCGTACATGACTAAAGGCATCAAGCACCAGAATGCCTGTACGCATACGCTGAATAATCTGGCGGTTAATTTGCTCCAGTTCGGCAATGCTTTTGGCTCTGCTGCGAGCCAGGGCCTCACTGCGAATCATCCGTTTGGACACGCTTTGCAAGGCAAAAGCGGTGGCGAAGTACAGGATACCAAGAGTGCCGGCACGCACGATGTCATCGGCGGTTTCATGAATAGCCAGCACGGCCCAGCCGGAAATGCCCAGAGAAAAAATGGCCGCAAGGGCGGCAAAAAACGTCCCCATGCGGGTGGGGTTCAGGATATTGCCGGCGGCCACAGCAACAATGACCAGGTTGGCGATGCCATTGGTAATGCCCGAACTGGTCAGCAACAGGAAGTGCAGAATGGCGATATCCGCGAGAATTGACAGAGTAATGTGCCGCTCCCGGGGCTTAAACCCGGCCATCATCAGCATGCCGGTAAACACATTGATGGCCAGGTAACTGAAAATGCCGGCCTGGTAGTATACTTCCCAGCGCAGACGGGTGTCGGCGGTAAAGGGTTCTATGAACAGGAGCCCGGCGAGCATCAGGCTGATCAGCATCCGGTAATGGTTGTAGATCCTGAAAAGCCGTATTTGCTGGCGATCGGCAATGGGGCCGAATGGCGATTTAATGGCCTGCTCGGGCTGGCTCTGGGTGTTCATGGCGTGACTTGCCTCTATCGAGCGCGCGGGTAAATGGATGGCCTGCAGCCAGAGAATTCCGCGAATTGCGGCGTTATAATAGCGTTTTAACGGCAACAAGTTACAGGAGCCTTGTCATGTCGGCAGCCGGTGCAGGCAATATTAAATCTGTACAGCCGCAAAAACTGCGGGTGGTGATGGCACAGCTGGATTTTCTGGTGGGGGATATTCCCGGTAATACCGAGCGGATTATCGAAGCCACCCAGCGGGCCCACGAACAGCACCAGGCCGACATTGTGCTGTTTCCCGAGCTGGCGTTGACCGGTTATCCGCCCGAGGACTTGCTGCTTCGCCCCAGTCTGGATGTGCGGGTGGCAGAGGCTCTGGCGCGTCTGCAGCGGGAAGCTCTGGCTCCGGCCATGGTGTTCGGCGCGCCGGTGCGTGCCGATGGCCTTCTCTATAACGCAGCTGTCGTGATCGAAGGTGGAGAGGTGCGGGGGCGTTATCTCAAGCGTTGCCCGCCCAATTACCAGGTGTTTGATGAAAAGCGCTACTTTGCTTCCGGCACTCAACCGTTGGTGCTGGACATCAAGGGTGTGCCGGTGGGTATCACCGTTTGTGAGGACATCTGGAAAGACGGCCCGCTGGAAGACGCCGCCGCAGCGGGTGCCCGGCTGGTGCTGAACCTCAATGCCTCACCCTACGACATCGATAAGCAGGCCCGGCGCAAGGCACTGCTGGAGCGAAAAGCCGCTGATAACCAGGTTACCGTGGTGTACACCAATCTGGTGGGTGGCCAGGACGAGCTGGTGTTTGATGGCGGCTCCATGGTGTACGACCACTCCGGTGCGCTGATGGCCGAAGCACCCCAGTTCGAGGAAGGGCTGTACCCGGTAGACTTTCTGTGTGAACACCACTGCCAACCGGTGATGCTGTCCCTGCCCGCCGAGCCATCCCTGGAGGCCAATGTATACAACGCCCTGGTGACCGGGGTGCGGGATTACGTGAACAAAAACGGTTTCAAATCCGTGGTGCTGGGGTTGTCTGGTGGTATTGATTCCGCGCTGACCCTGGCCGTGGCGGTGGATGCGCTGGGCAAGGAGAGGGTCAGAGCGGTGATGATGCCGTTCCGTTACACTTCAAGCGCCAGCCTGGAAGACGCAGAAGCTGAGGCGAAGGCACTGGGCGTTCAATACGATGTGTTCTCCATCGAGCCCATGTACGACAGCTTTATGGCGGCTTTGGCCGAACCCTTCGCCGGCACCAAAACCGACACCACCGAGGAAAACCTGCAGGCGCGCCTGCGTGGCGTGCTGCTGATGTCGCTGTCCAACAAGTTTGGCTCGCTGGTGCTCACCACCGGTAACAAGAGCGAGCTGGCCGTTGGCTACTCAACCTTGTATGGCGATATGGCGGGCGGCTTTGATGTGCTCAAGGATGTGCCCAAAACCCTGGTATTCCGCCTGTCCCGCTACCGTAATACCGTGTCGCCCGTCATCCCCGAGCGGGTGATTACCCGCCCGCCATCCGCTGAACTGGCGCCGGACCAGAAAGACGAAGACAGCCTGCCTGGCTATGACATTCTTGATCAGATCCTGAATTTGTATGTGGAGCGGGACTTCAGTGCCGAGGCCATCATTGCACAGGGCTTTGCCGCAGAAGACGTGCAGCGGGTGGTACGGCTGGTGGATGTCAATGAATACAAGCGTCGGCAAGCGCCGATTGGTGTTCGAATTACCGAGCGGGGTTTTGGCAAGGACCGGCGTTACCCGATCACCAATGGCTGGAAACCGGGTAACTGACGTGCAGGCAGGAGATTAACGCGGGCGGGAGTTAATTCCCGCCCAGCAGGCCGAAGGTCACCACATTCAACAGTGACCGGTCCTGCCGCTGCAGGCCATCGGACTGATACTCACCATCGGCCGCGAAAGCGCTGCTGCCCGGAAAGTTTTTACGCAGGGTCGCGATGGCGTCATCAGCACCATCGTTCAGATCCAGTACCAGGAAGGTGTCGGCCAGAATCACCAGGGCATCTTCCACTACCGGCGAAGACGGGTAGTTCTCCACCACGTAGCGGGCCCGGTTGTTGGCCGCCAGGTAAGCTTCACGCTTGATGTAATAACGCGCCGCGTGCAACTCCAGTGCCGCCATACGGTTGCGCACGGCGATCATGCGCTGGCGGGCATCCGGTGCGTACTCGCTATTGGGGAACCGGTCCAGCAGGCGAGAGAAATCCCGGAAAGACTGCAGTTGTTCGCCGGGGTTGCGGGCGGACACGTCAATTGGCAGATATTTCGCCGCCAGGCCCAGATCAATGTTGTAGGACGCCAGCCCGCGCATATACATGGCATAGTCCAGCTGCTCGCTTTGCGGGTTCAGGCGCATGAAACGGTCGGCCGCTGCCCGCGAACCTTCCAGATCCATGTTCTGGAAGCGGGCATAAATCAGGTCCAGCTGGGCCTGCTCGGCATAGCGGCCGAACGGATAATAGGTTTCCAGCGCATCCAGGTTTTGTTCTGCCTGGTTGAAATTGCCCGAATTCATGGCCTGGCGGGCGTTCTCATAATAGGTCTGCTCCGCCAGGACTTCCGCGTCCTCCTGCTGGGTCGCACAGCCCGTAAATACAATGACTGTGGAAAGAAGCAGTAATCGGACAACTGATCTCATGCCGGAATCCCGTATAATGTTATGGTTTTGAATGGATGGGCCATTGTAACGGGGAACCCTGCCCATGTGCAGTGCCAAAGACATTCGCCCGGCCCAATCTGACTGAAAGGTAACCTATGTCATCTGAAAACCGCATTACCGGCCACTACACCGTGCCGCCGGAACTCAGTGGCAAGCGCCTGGACCAGGCCGCCGCCGAACTGGTTTCCGAACACTCGCGCTCACGCTTGCAGAGCTGGATCAAAAGCGGTGCACTGACCGTTAATGGCAAACAGTGCAAGCCCCGCGACAAAGTCATGCTTGACGACCGGCTGGAGCTGGATGCCGAGCCCGAGGCGCAGGTGAGTTGGGAAGCCGAGCGCATCAGCCTGGATGTCGTTTACGAAGACGAGCACCTGTTGGTCATCAACAAGCCGGCGGGCCTGGTGGTACACCCGGCAGCCGGCCATGCCGCCGGCACACTGGTGAACGCGCTGCTTAACCATGCTCCGGAAGTGGAAAACCTGCCCAGGGCCGGCATCGTCCACCGCCTGGACAAAGACACCTCCGGCATCATGGTGGTCGCCCGCAGTTTGGTGGCTCATACCTCGCTGGTGGAACAGCTGCAAACCCGCACCATGGGCCGGGAGTACGAAGCTATTGTGGTCGGTACGCTGACCGGCGGCGCCACCGTAGACGCGCCCATCGGCCGCCATCCGACGGATCGTAAACGCATGGCTGTTGTGCCCACCGGTAAACCAGCGGTGACGCACTATCGCCTGGTTGAGCGCTTCGCCGCCCATACCCACGTGCGTTGTAAACTCGAAAGTGGCCGCACCCACCAGATTCGCGTGCACATGGCCCATGTGCGCCATCCACTGGTAGGCGACCCCGTTTACGGTGGCCGCCTGCGCCTGCCCAAAGGCACCAGCGACGAACTGCGCGACGTACTGGCCGCCTTCCACCGCCAGGCCCTGCACGCCCAGAAACTCACCCTGGAACACCCGGAAACCGGCGAAATCCTCAGCTGGGAAGTGCCACTGCCGGATGATATGGTCAAACTCATCGAAGCCCTGCGCAAACACGCCAAGGAGCTGGAGCAAAGTGCCTACTGAGGCTGTACCCCTCATCCACCCTCAATGGCCGGCGCCGGCCAATGTGGGGGCGTTATGCACCACCCGCGAGGGCGGCATCAGCCAGCCGCCCTGGGATAGCCTGAACCTGGGCGGTCACGTGGGAGACAACCCCGAACACGTCCAGAAAAACCGCCTTCGCCTGGCTCACCAGGCAGGACTCACGGCAAACCGTATCGGCTGGCTTAACCAGGTGCATGGCACCGAAGTGGCCGAACTCACGCCGGGCAACGCCCAGACTATTCCGGATGCCGATGCCAGCTACACCCGCCACCCCGGAATTGCCTGCGCCATCCTCACGGCGGATTGCCTGCCGGTGATCCTCGCAGATCAAGCTGGCACCGTCGTAGGCGCCGCCCATGCCGGCTGGCGGAGCCTGTGCGGCGGCGTACTGGAAAACCTCATCGCCGCCATGGCAGTTGACCCGACCGAACTGATTGCCTGGCTCGGCCCTGCCATTGGTCCTCAAAAATTCGAAGTCGGCCCGGAAGTGCGGGAAGCATTCGTTGCCAAGAACCCCGAATCCGGCGGAGCGTTCAGTTCAGAAGGCGCCCGCGAGGGCCACTATCTGGCGGACATCTACCACCTTGCCAGAATCCGGCTAGCGGCGGCTGGCCTGGTGAATGTCCATGGCGGCGGCTTCTGCACCGTTTCCGACGAGGCGCGTTTCTATTCCTACCGCCGGGATGGTCAAACCGGAAGAATGGCCACGTTGGTGTGGCTGGAAAAGTAGGTTGACCGACTCCAAAAGTTTGGGGCCGTGGGCGGGTACTATCTCCCAGAAATTTCTGCAGCATGGATGCTGCAGAGAAGCTTACAGGGACGTATTCACAGCGTTTTCTGGGAGATAGTACCCGCCCACGGTCTTACGCCGGGCCGAAGAGCTCTACAACGCATGATAACCGTCAAATTTCTGACGAATTTCCCCTCCCCAACTTGAAGTCCCCCCACTTGCCCCTACATTTAAGGGCAAAGCAAACCAATACCCTCACCAAAAACAGGGTATTCAGCAGAAATTTTGGGGAAGCAAAACATGCGAATCGACAAACTCACCAGCAAACTGCAAAACGCCCTGGCAGATGCCCAGTCCATTGCAGTCGGCAAAGACCACAACCAGATCGAACCCGTACACCTGATGCAGGCATTGATGGACCAGCAGGGCGGCTCCATCAAACCACTGCTCCAGCAAATCGGCGTCGAACCTGGCCGCGTACGCCAGGCCATCGCCCAGGAAATCGAAACCCTGCCGGAAATCCAGAACAACACCGGCGACGTCAGCATGTCCAACAACATCGGACGCCTGTTCAACATCGCCGACAAGCAGGCCCAACAACGGGGCGACCAGTTTATCTCTTCCGAGCTGGTACTGCTGGCGGCCCTGGAAGACCGCAGCTCACTCGGCCGAATTCTGCGCGAACAGGGCGTCGACAAAACCGCCCTGGAAAACGCCATTGACCAGGTGCGCGGTGGCGAAAGCGTGGACGACCCCAATGCCGAAGAAAGCCGGCAGGCGCTGGACAAATACACCATCGATCTCACCGAACGGGCTGAAGCCGGCAAGCTGGACCCTGTCATCGGCCGCGACGACGAAATCCGCCGCACCATCCAGGTGCTGCAGCGTCGCCGCAAGAACAACCCGGTACTGATCGGCGAGCCCGGCGTGGGTAAAACCGCCATTGTTGAAGGTCTGCCCCAGCGCATCGTCAATCGCGATTTGCCCTACGGCTTGTCAGACAAGAAAGTGCTGTCGCTGGACATGTTCACACTGTTTTCCTGCTCCTAGTTCCCTTTTGTCTTTTAAGTGAGCCTACAACCCGTATTTACTGACCTGTCCATGCAGTCATGTCTGATCCTTCTTTTCATTGCCTTAATCCACACCATTGTTGTTACCGGCCAGTCCCCATCCCCCATCTCCCCCCTATACCTGCTCAACCCCGTCC
>JABXHG010000192.1 GCA_013393545.1 Alteromonadaceae bacterium
AGCTGCGGTTCGTAACACCGCATGAGCGCCACAGTGGTGAGGATGCCGCTATCCTCGCCCAGCGTCAGCGGGTTCTGGAGCAGGCGAAAAAGAGAACTCCAGGCCGATGGGGCCGTCGCCCCATCAGGAATTGTGAGCCCGTTGGCTCAACAACATTGAATCCGGAAAAGAGAGCGGCAGAGAAAGACGTCGCTTAAACAGAGAAATCAGTGCCAACTGTCTTGAAAAACACCGCCCTCAACGAAACTAAAGAATGCGTGTTAGGCATCTGCGGCTATAGTTTCGGCGATGAGCACATCAACGACGAAATTGAACTAGCACTGTCCCGTCCAGAAAACGACACGACGATCCTGGCATTTGTACTTGAGGGAGAAAAGGGGCTGCCTGAGATCTTGACCGACTGGAGGTTATCTGACTGGGGGAAAAGGCTATTCGTAATGACAGAAAACGGGCTCTACGTTGGCGATAAAGGACCAATGTGCAAACCAGAGAAAGGTAAGACGCTGCCATGGTGGACGTTCTCCGGCCTCACTGAACTTCTCGAAAATGGGCCAGGGGTATTTGCGAAATGACTGACTACAAGCCTAAAGATGCGCTTCGGATAGGAAATGTTATTGAAGTTGCAGGCACTTCGATACGAGTTGAGCTTAGCGGAGATGTTTCCGAGCTAACTCGAAGCTATGAGGGACGCATCTACCCCATCGGCCAGATCGGTAGCATTGTAAAGATCCATTTTGGCCGAAAGCTGATTTTTGGCTTCGTGACATTACTTCGGATGCGTTCAGAAGATCTCATAGAGCATGGCCTCCCTGTCCCGCCGGACTCAGAACAACGAATTATGGAGGTTGAGCTCTTCGCTCAGGGCTTCTGGGACTCTTCGAAAGAGGGGTTAAATTTCACACGTGGGATCAGCACCTTCCCCCTACCCCAGCAAAGCGTCTATTTGTTAACCCAAGAAGAGACGACAGGACTATTTGACGCTGCAGAAGGCAATGCTATTGCTGACTCGGCTAACCCGTTAGTTCCATTTGCGCATTACGTCAGCAGCGACACTGCGAAGTGTCGCGCGAATATCGACAAGATGTTTGGAATGCACTGTGCTGTATTGGGATCAACAGGCTCAGGAAAATCTGGAGCCGTAGCGGCATTGATTCGCAGCATCCTAGAGCATCAAGTCGATGGCCAACACGCAATTAATCCGAACATCATCATGATTGACCCCCATGGCGAATACGGACACGCCCTGAACGATCATGCAGAGCTATACCACGCTTACGACGGAATTGGTGCGGAAGAAATCCGAGGTTCATCAATTAGGTTGCCTTATTGGCTAATGAGCGCGGATGAATTCCGCCATCTTGTTATTGGAAAAACGGAACAAGAGGCCACATCGCAAAATAACATCATCTATAAAGCTGTGACGCATGCTCGGATGGTTGCCGCAGGTATCGCAAAACCCTCCCCAGCTCAGTATGGAGCTCCGACACCTACGGATGGCAAGGAAATTGATGAATCAAGACCTACTGATGATTACACAGACAGAGACATAATTTCATTTGACCGTGATAAACCACGTCCCTTTTGCCTCGATGAACTGGAAAACCATATTCGCTTCTTACAGGCAACAAAAGACGATAAAGGTTCTCTCAAGCAAATTGCACCAGGAGAATTCGCCAAAACGTTTAAATCGGTTCTCGACAAACTGGCAGTTTTGCGCCGAGATCCCAGGATCAACTTTCTAATGGAAAACTGGCAGAACGACTCACCAGGCTTGGCGAGAATCTTGGAGCAACTGATCAGCACGAGACCTGACGGCAAAAAATTAAGGATTCTCGACATCTCCGGATTGCCAAACGAGGTTGCGGGCCCCCTCACTGCCATGCTTGCGAGACTTCTATTTCAATACAAGCTTCATCAAACCCACGATGAGCGAGCGAAAGACCCGGTCTTGCTTGTATGCGAGGAAGCACATCGCTACGTGCCTGATCGCGGAGAAGCACAATATGCGTCAGCGCAGAACGCAATCAGGAGGATAGCGAGGGAGGGTCGAAAATATGGCTTGGGACTGATGCTGGTAAGTCAGCGACCAGCGGATATCGAAGGCACGGTCATTTCACAGTGTGGGACTTGGCTCGTGCTTCGATTGAGCAACCATTCAGATCAACAGCATGTTGCTCGCTTTCTCCCCGATGGATTGAGCGGATTGGTTAAGGCTCTCCCTAACCTAGCACAGCAAGAAGCAGTTTTTGTTGGTGAAGGCGCGGCTCTGCCTGCCAGAATCAGGATAAGGGATTTGCCAGAAGCGCTCCTACCAAAATCAGAGACTATCAAGTTTATTAGCGGCTGGATTACACTTGGTCCTGATAGCAAGGATATCCTTAGCGTTGCTCAAAGAATGACTAAATGACTAATTAGAATCGGCTACTAGATGCAATAAACATCTAGTAGCCAGCTACCTTGCAGCCAGAAATGTATTCGCTTGCCAAACTACGTACGCAAGCACGCCTCTACCCAGGGGGTACATATGGGGGCACATCTAAAAAACAAATCAATTTAAGTCATTAATATCAATTAGTTAAAATTCAATTAGAGTCCTGCCGGGGGTACCAGTTAGCCTTCCATCAAGATCCACAGAACAGCACTAAGCTCTTTGCTTAACCTCCCAAGCTGATGGGGCCTGAACTGATACATCCCCAATCTTTGGAAAATACTCAACACCAACAAAGCCTTGACCGGATAACACCTCCGAGCGTTCAATATTTACGTCGAGACTCTAAGGTACATCACTCACAATGACGATAAGGCTGCTTTCCTTCAATTTATTAATAGCGCTACTCGTCGCCGGATGCTCCTGGACAGACACGCTCCGTCAATTCGGGGCCATCGAAACGCGGGCTCTGCTAAAGGGGCAAGTGGAAGGGTTAACTTCAGACTCTACAACCTACGTAGTAGTCTCAAGCGCTGATGCCGACAAACCGCAGTTGGTGCAGCGCCAAGCAGTCGAGGGCGAAGGTCACTACCAGTTTCACTTGTTACCGGGGCGCTACCACCTGGGCGCATTCACAGACCTCAATAATGATGCAATCTATCAAGCCGATGAGCCGGCGGCTTACATACGAGCCAAAAGTGGGGCGCCCCGGGAACTTATCGTTGAAGGCGGCTCTGAAACCAGTCTTGAACTCCTGGACGCATCTAAACCACTCTCTGCTTCCGAAAGACCTGACATAAACGTCGATATTAGCTCGATTGACCCCAATCTGGGCCAAATAACATCTCTGAACGACCCGAGATTCTCTCCCAAAAACGCACGATCCGGATTCTCCAGGCCCCTCTCCCACATCAAAAACACGACCGGCGGACTCATGTTTCTTGATGAGTACGACCCCGACAAGACGCCTGTTCTTTTTGTGCATGGAATCAAGGGAACCGCCCGAAGTTTTGAAAGTATCATCGACTCGTTGGATAGGTCGCAGTTTCAGGTATGGGTTTATCAATACCCAAGTGGCCTACCGTTGAAGGTTACAAGCGATTACTTATCAAAAGCATTGCGTGAGCTTCACAACCAACATGGATTCAACGAGCTCATGATTGTGGCGCATAGCATGGGCGGCCTGATCACCCGGCAGTTCATTCTGGAGCATGCAAACAGCGCGGACACCTACAGCATACCCGCGGCCATAACGATCAACAGTCCACTTCTTGGGCTGAAATCTGCAGCGTCCGGCGTACGGTATTCGCCTGTTGTTGCGCCAGTATGGCGCGACATTGCAGCCGGCAGTGCATTTATCGAGGGGCTGCACAGTCGAGATTGGCCGCCCGGTACCGAATACACACTGGTGGCCTCATTCCTACGCGGACAAAGCAATGACGGCGTGATCCCGTTTGCCAGCCAAGTTTCCCAGGCGCTTCAGAAAGAAGCCACATTCTTCTACGTTTTCGAAGATGAGCATACCGCGATTCTCCGCAATGACGATTTAATGGAAAGGATCAAAATGTCGTTAGAGCGCGCAACGTCTGATTTCTGAAGCGAACACCGCATTTCCCCGACACCCATTGGCGATCAAGCACTGCCATTCCGGCACAGGCACTTGCAATTTACCCTGTCGGTCGCGCAGTATCTTCGCTCACTCAAACGATGACTAACGTAGTAAGGGGATGGACTCATGGAAAAGCGGCCCGGAGCGGTCTTTTATTTATCGCTGCTTGTGTTAATCGGGTTTGTCACCGTGGGTGCGCTCTTTCCAGAAGGCCTGGCCTCAAATGCCGCGCAGGCTCTGGCTTTCACCACCGACCATTTCGGCTGGCTGTACCTGTTCGTCACTACCGGTTTTCTGCTGTTCTGCATTGGCGTTGGCCTGTCGGATTACGGCCACATTCGCCTGGGGGCGGATGGCGAAAGCCCCGAGTTCCCCTACCCCGCCTGGTTGGGCATGATCTTCTCCGCCGGCATGGGCGTGGGTCTGGTGTTCTGGGGCGTGGCCGAACCCATGACCCATTACAACCAGCCGCCCCTGGGGCTGGCCGAACCGCAAACGGCAGACGCCGCCAGCCTGGGCATGCGCTATTCATTATTCCACTGGGGCTTCCACCAATGGGCCAACTTTGCCCTGGTGGGTCTGGCCATCGCCTACGTACGCTTTCGTCGCCAGCGCCCGGGCATGATCAGCGAGGCGTTCCGGGCCACCCTGGGCAACCGCGTTGACGGCCCTCTCGGCCACGGCATCAATATATTGGCGGTGGTGTCCACCGTCTTTGGCGTCGCCACCACACTTGGCCTGGGTATTATCCAGATCAACAGTGGCCTGGGTTCGGTAGCCCATGTTGGTTTTGGCAGCACCCAACAGCTGGCCATTCTGGGCGGTGTCGCGCTTATCTTTCTGGCCTGTTCCCTGCTGCCGCTGGAAAGCGGCGTGCGCTATGTCAGTGACGCCAACATGGTACTGGCCGCCTGTCTTCTGGTGTTCGTGTTTGCCATCGGCCCCACCGACTTCATTACCGCCGCCATGACCAACGGCATCGGTGAATATTTCAGCAACATGATCGGCATGAGTCTGGTGATGACACCCTACACCGGTGAAGACTGGGTGGAGCGCTGGACCATCTTTTACTGGGCCTGGGGGCTGTCCTGGGCGCCGTTCGTCGGTAGTTTTATCGCCCGAATTTCCCGGGGTCGGACCATTCGCGAGTTCATCCTGGGTGTGATTGGCATGCCGGTGCTGCTGAGTATCGTCTGGTTTTCCACCTTTGGCGGCTCCGCGCTGTTCTATGAAATTTTTGAAGACGGCGGTATCGCCGCCTCGGTCAGCCAGGAGATCAGCTCCGGGCTGTTCCACATGCTTGAATTCCTGCCGTTCCACGAAATTACCGGGCCGCTGGTGCTGCTGCTGATCATTCTGTTCGTGATCACCTCCGCCAACTCCGCCACCTTCGTGCTGGGCATGTTTACCAGCCACGGCACCATTACCCCGAAACCGCTGATGCGGGTGCTGTGGGGCGTGGTGCAGGTACTGGTGGCCGGGGTGCTGCTGTTGAGCGGCGGGCTGGAAGCGCTGCAAACCATCTCCATTGTAGCGGCGTTGCCGTTTATGGTGCTGATGATCTTTATGGCTGCATCACTGTTGAAATCCCTGCGCGAGGAGCGGCGCCAGGCGGAATTCCACGAAGCGCTGCAGCGCAGCCGCATTCAGCAGATGCTGGAAGAATACGAGGAGAAGAAAGCCGAAGCAGAGGAAGAAGAGGTTTGGGGCGATTACATCGAGCCACCCAAGGACTACGTGGATTACAGATCCTGATGCGGATTACAGCGGCGGGCAACCGGTAAACGAAGGCCGGTTGCCCGCCGCTTTGTTTATTCCACCGCCGGTGTCGGCCGGACCAGAATTTCGTTCACATCCACATGAGCCGGCTGGGCCACGGCGTACATCACCGCATTGGCGATATCCTCCGGCTTCAGGGCATGCGCCGGTGGCTCATCGAAGAACGGGGTGTCCACCATGCCGGGCTCGATTAGCGTCACGCGAATGCCGGAACCACGAAGCTCTTCGCGCACGCCATAGCCAATACCGGACACCGCCCATTTGGTGGCACTGTACATGGAGCCCGGGATGGTAACGCGGCCGGCGGCCGAACCGGTGAGCAGCAGATGCCCCTTGCTTTCCCGCAGCGCCGGCAGGCAGGCCTGGATGGTCAGCCCCACGCCCAGGATATTGGTGAGGATCATGTCCTTCCAGACATCCGGATCAGCCTTGCTGAACCCGCCCGGCTCGCCACCGCGCCCGGCGTTGGCGAATACCACATCCAACCGGCCGAAGGCGCTCAGGGCCTTTTGCACCATGCTTTTCTGATCGTCTTCACTTTGCACATCACACTGCACGGTCAAAACATTTTCCGAACCACCCAGCTCCTGCTGCAGGCCGGCAAGCTTCTCGGCCGAGCGGGCGGCCAACACCAGCCGGTAGCCTTTATCAGCGGCCGCTCTCGCCGTTTGCGCGCCAATGCCGGACGACGCGCCTGTAATCAACATAACCGGTGTGTCAGTCATCAGTTTCTCCTTCCGTTCTGTGTTGGTGCGGCTTCACGACAGTTTCAGCCCCACCGATCAGTGATTGCCTGAAACCGGGCCGAAATCAATCGCGGACAGTGCCTCGTTCACTCGGAACACCTTGCCATTCACCTCCGGTACGCCAAAGCTCTTGAGCCTGTCGGTGTGCATGGCCAGGTAAGCGCGGGCACTGGCTTCGTCCTCGAACAGGTAAATTCCACCGGCTTCATTGGTTTCGGGGTTCTCGGTCCAGATTTTCCAGATAAAGCCGGGCTCTTTGGTGATGGACTCGGCCAATTCCTTCATTGCTTCAGCCATGTCGTCACCGAACGGGCCGGTGAAGGGAAAATCAACTTGCAGTAAGGTTTTCATAACAGATTCCTGTTCAGCCTTCATCCAGGCAACGCTCACAAAATGCATCCAGGTCCCGAACCTCTTCCAGGCACAAGCTGTGCTCCATTCCGTAACGATGGTATTCGGGCTTGTAGCCCTGCTCTTGCAGGGTTACCACCGCCTGCTGGCCCAAAGCTTCCGGCACCATAGGGTCCTGTGTGCCATGGGCAACAAATACGGGCACATTCCGGTTTTCCTCTGAGCGCTCGATACTGCCGGCAGTGGCGTAATAAGTCGACAACGCAAATAATCCGGCCAGAGGTTGCCCAAAGCTGAGTGCCATTTCGTAGGCCACGGCGCCGCCCTGGGAAAAACCTCCAATCAGAATCTTGTCGGACGGCACACCACGAGCCATTTCCTGCTCCACCAACTCCCGAACCGCCGCCGCCGACACCCGCAACTGCTTTTCATCCACTTCCCGGTTAATGTTCATGGCCAGAATGTCGTACCAGGCCGGCATGCGCATGCCACCATTGATGGTGACCGGCAAATCCGGTGCGTGTGGAAAGATAAAGCGGACGGGGCGTTTTCTGGCAAACGCCAGTTCAGGAACCACCGGCTCGAAATCGTGGCCATTGGCGCCCAGGCCGTGGAGCCAGATCACCGAGGCTTGCGGTTCAGGACCGGTTTCAATAACGAGGGAATCCAGGGAAGGCATTGACTGCTCCGGTTGTTGAATGAGTAGCAACAGGATACCAGAAGCAGCCACCCGGCGGGCATGAACCCGCCAGGCAACAGGAGGGCTTAGTCAACGCGGAAGGCTTCCACCATCGGCTCAATGCCCGGGAACATACCGATCGCCAGCATGATCACGCACAGCACACCGAACACAATGCCCGGAATAATCCAGCGCCCGGTGTGGCCCAGATCTGCACTGCGCTCCTTGCTGCCAATCAGACCCAGATTATCCAGCAGAACCGTCAGAGACCAGCCGAATACCGGGTTCACCATGGAAGAAGCGAAGATTACCACGGCGGCCGATTCGGTGGTCTTGCCCTTGCGGGTCATCTGCATGCCCGCTTCCAACAGAGGCAGGAACACGCCAACGATCAGCGCCACACTCAACACCGGCGGCCATACGGCCAGATCCATCGGGAAGCCAAGCAGTGCTGTGGCCAGACACAGGATGCCGGTGAAAATTGCGCCGCCAGGAATCGGGCGTTTGGCAATGGCCGCCGGTACCATGTAAGTGCCCCAAGAGGAGGCAATGTTTGCGCCCCCCAGAGCGGTCCCGACGACCTGACGGGCAGAAGCGCCAATCATGGTGTCATCGATGTTCATAATCACCCGCTCGGAGTTTTTCGGGTAGTTCAGGCGCTGGAACACCTGATGACCCAGAAAGTCCGGCGACCACATGGCCACGGCCAGCACGGCGAACGGTGCTACCGCCAGAAACGCTTGAAAGTCCGGCAGGCCCAGCTGCCAGCCAGTGTTTTCACCCCACCAGTAAGTCGGATCCACAATCGGTAAACCCGGCTCGGTGGTGAACTCAAAAGGCGCGCCCAGCGCAAACGCCACCACGCCGGCCAGCAGGCAGCCCAGAGGCACCGCCAGCCAGCGCTTGCTGATGTGCTCCAGCCACGCGTACATGACAATGGTCAGCAATAACACCACAAACGCGATATAACCACTGCCGAAACCTTCGGCCCAGTCAAACAGACGGCTGACCTGGCTGGTCACGCCAATAAAGCCAAGATACAGAAGCAACCCGCCGGCCACGCCGTTACTGGTCAGCTTGGTAAGCAGACTACCGCCTTTGGTAATGCCAAGAATGAAGCCCAGTACACCAATCATGATCCCCAGCGCCATCGGGTGACCACCGGCGGCCACAATCAGTGGGATCATGGCGATCAACGGCCCGTGAGTACCAGCCAGGTTGGCTCTCGGGTTCAGGAAACCGGAAATCAGAATAACGAACAGAACGGCGGCAATCACCAGCTCGAAACGCACGTTTTCGGTGATGAATTCTTTCGACAAGCCCAGAGGCGTGGCGAAGGCTGCTACAATCGCCGCCACCATGACCACCTTACCAATGGTTGCCGCCATCGCCGGAACCCAATCTTCCCACTCGAAGTTGTAATCCCGGAACGGAAGGTTCGGACGCCACCGACGCGGCGCCATGACTTGCAGTTCGTGCTCCAGATATTCATCGCGAGTTGCAAACTCGGATCTTGGCTTCCGTTGCGCAAGATAACTGTTCTTGGCGTTCTGCTCAGACATACGAGAATCCACGACTTGAGAATTTTCGCCGCGATACTATGGGGACGGGCGCCAGCAATCTATTCGCCCTTAGGCTAAGACGGGCACTTTTTGAACAAAACTGGCTTATCGATTGCTGTATAGGCTAAACTTGTATTTTTGCAACCGCTTATTTAAAACGAAATCTTCTATGGATATCCAGGATCAAAGGCGCCAGATTGTCACCCGCTCGGTTATTGCAGCGGTGCTGACCGGCATTCTAGTCGCCGTGGCGGTGGCAGCGCCCCCTCATTAACAAAACCAGCACCCTCACCACCGAGCTGGCTGCCAACGTGGCGAAAACCAAGACCGAAAATCTGCGAACCGTACTGGAACAACACCAGGACCTGGCCCGGCAAACCGCCAGCCGGATGATGCCGAAGCCATTGCCGAAAAAATTATCAACGTACTGAATGAATCGTTCGAAATTCAGGGGCACACCGTGAACATTGGCGCTTCGGTGGGCATTGCCCTGTACCCTGGCGACGGATGCACGGCGGTTGATCTGGTGAGGGCGGCAGATGCCGCCATGTACCGGGTGAAGGCCGGAGGCCGGAACGACGTGGCCTTCGCCTGATCGCCGAGCCGGCACGCCGGGCCAGCCGGCGTACCGTTCACGGTTAGTCCTTTGAAAGGCGGAACTGCTCAATGGTGTTGTGCAGTGTCTCCGCCATGGCCAGCAGATCGGCGGCCACACGCGCGGTTTCCTGGGCATCGTTGGAAGTCTGTTCGGCGGATCGGCTGATCTCGATCACATTCTGATTGATGGACTCAGACACATCACTTTGCTCGTTGGCAGCACTCTCCATTTCCTCATTGAGAGTCGTAATCTCTCGTACTGCCTCGGCAATGGTCTGCAGCTCGTGCTCAACCTTCATAATGGCGTTAACCTGCTCTTCAGCCATCTCTGAGGCGTGGCGCATGGTGCCGACACAATCCACCACTTCGCTCTTCAGGCCGTCGATGGTCTTGCGGATTTCCTCGGTGGAATCCTGGGTGCGTGAAGCCAGTGCCCGCACCTCGTCGGCCACCACCGAGAAGCCACGACCCTGCTCGCCAGCCCGGGCTGCCTCAATGGCGGCGTTCAGGGCCAACAGGTTGGTCTGGTCGGCAATCTCGGAGATCATTTCCAGACGATCGGCCATTTCCGTGGTGCGCTGATCCAGCTGCTCGATACGCTGGGCGCCGGCCTGCACCTCGCTGTTCAACGACTCAATGCCCTGGACCGCGTTGTGCGCCAGTTTCTCGCCATCCTGCGCAGCCCTGGTGGTGTCGGCCGACTTGCGGGCGGTGTTCATGGCGTTCTCGCGCACCTGCACCGCCGAGGCCGCCATTTCCGTGGTGGCACTGGCCACCTGGTCAGTGTTGTCCCGTTGGGCCAGCACTTCACGCTCGGTGGTCTCCGCCTTGCTGGCAATGGACCGGGCCGAACTTTCCACTTTCTCGGCGTTTTCCACTACGGTCAGCATGCTTTCGCGGATTTTCGACACCATCCGATTGAACGCCCGGGAAACCGAACCGATTTCATCGTTACGGGACACATCCAACTGCAGCGTCAGATCGGAGTTGGTGGCAATTTCATCCATGCGGTCGTGCAATTTGCGCAACCGGGAAAACACAAGCCGCCCGAGTACGAAGGTGACCATGATGAAAATCATCACGAAAATCAGGATTTGCACGCCGCCGCTGAAGAACAACTGCTTCTGCAGGCGGGCGTCGCTCTTGGCCAGGGAATAGTCCACCCGCACGGCACCCAGCACGGAGCCTTCCTTGCCGGGGTGGCAGGACATGCAATTCACACCCTGGTAATTGGAACTCGCCTTCATGGGCTGGATCAGCGTGTAGACCCGGCCGTCCTCGTTTTCCGAATAATGCTCAACACGCTCGCCTTCCAGCGCCCGCTTGTCCAGCGCATCCAGCTCCAGCTGATCGGCATTGGCGGTGCCGTACATTTCATTCAACTGCTCGCTGCGCACCACCCGCACATCCAGCACTTCTTCCGGCGAGGTTGCCTTGTTGCGCAACACGCTTTTGTTGCCAATGGTGCCGGTCACCATCATGGTGTTCAGACCATCAAAATAGGAGCTGGCCACACCATCAACGTACTTGTGGCTGTACTCCTCCAGATGATCCCGCTGCGCCCAGGAACTGTACGCCAGCGTAAACACCAGAATAACCGTAAAAGCCGCCGCCAGTGCGGCCAGCAATAAAAAGCGGATGGAATATTGTTTTTTCATGACGCCCCGGCAAAAAACTGGACAATGATTAAGGTCTGTCTTTAGTGACGGCCGGCAAGCCCGGAACTTTATAGCCTGCCTCGTTTTTATATGACGCTTTTACTTATAGGTTTTCCCGAAAGCGAACGGTACCCGACTTTCGACCGCCCTGCACCTGTTTTTCTGGCCCGAAACATGCATCCCTCTGACTGACGTTCACCCATGACGAAATTCCGGCAACCCTTTACCGCCGGAGGAGGAAACACACCATGTCTTTGCTGGCATCGCTCATACAGGCAAGCACCCGCTTTCAGCAAACCATGGACCAGCGCCAGCCGGCGTCTGCCACCAATGCCGAAGCACAACCCAAGGCTGCCGAGAAAACACCAGAGGCGGCGGGCACCCCGGGCGACGACCGCTTTACCCCGTCCGGGCAAAGCATCGATAACCTGACCGACCTGAAAACACGCTCTCTGGCACTGGGAGAGTACAAGCAAACCGTGGCCCAGGACTTGTCGTTTGTGCGGGAAACGCTCAGGCACAAACTTGCCGAATATAACCTGCACCCGGCCACCAGCGTGAACGTCAGTAAGGGAGAAAACGGAAGTATTCAGGTAGACGGAAAAATGACCGACAACCTGAAAGCAAAGATTGGCCAGGACCTGAACAACAACAAGGGATTTCAGGAAGCCTTCGGCCGGTTGAGCGTCACCGAACCCACCCTCGATTTCATGGACAACGCCCTAAAGCTGAACCAGGCCTACGGGGTCAGCAATTCACTGCTCGATTCCATGGTCAGCGAGAACCAGCAGTTCAACGGCCTGCAGGATCTGGTGCATCGTTATGACAACCTCAAGCGCAGCGCCGGCGGCCAGCAGCCCATGGACACCGCCAGCCAGCAACGCTACGCCTTCAACCTGAACGCCCGGGCCTGAATCCGGGCATAATCGGCTTAAACCTCAAACGGCGACGGATCGCCCTTGCCCACACGCGTTACCTCTGGCACCGCGCCGGTAAAGTTCACCACGGTGGTGGCCTCCATACCGCAATTGCCGCCATCGATAATCAGATCCAACTCGTGTTCAAGCGCATCGCGAATATCCTCCGGATCCGTCATCGGCTCGGTCTCGCCCGGCAGAATCATGGTACTGCTCATAATCGGCTCACCCAGCTCACTGAGCAGCTCACGAACAATCTCGTTATCCGGCACACGAACACCAATCGACTTGCGCTTGGGGTGCAACAAACGGCGCGGCACCTCGCTGGTGGCATCCAGAATGAACGTATAAGGCCCCGGAGTGAAATTCTTCAGCAGCCGGTACTGGGTATTATCCACCTTGGCGTACACGCCAATATCCGAAAGATCCCGGCACACCAGGGTGAAATTGTGCTTGTCATCCAGCTTACGAATCCGCTTGATCCGATCCGCCGCCTGCTTGTCACCCAAGTGACAACCAATGGCATAGCCGGAATCGGTGGGATAAACCACCACCCCACCCTGGCGAAGGATCTCCACTGCCTGCTTGATCAACCGCTTCTGCGGCGTTTCCGGATGAATCTGGAAAAACTGGCTCATACCTCATCTCCCTGCTTTAACTTTTCTGCCATCGACTCATCACCTTTCGACCCGCCCATACACCCGGGCGAATCCGGCGAAGCCTGACCACTCTCACGCCATTCCTCCGGCGTATACAAATGCAACGCCAACGCATGCACCGGCCCGGCCATCTCCTCGGCCAACACCTGGTAAACCAGCTGATGCCGACGCACCTTCATCTTCCCCTCAAAGGCAGGCGACACCATCGTTACCTTGAAATGCGTCTCCGAATTCGGCGGCACCGAGTGCATATGACTCTCGTTCTCCACCGACAACACCGAAGCCTCAAACGCCTCGGCGAGTTTTGATTCAATAGCCTGTTGTACTTTCATTGTTCACCAACCTGCTTTACCTGTTTGCGGCGACTGGCACGGAGTTGAAAGCGGCTGTTCGGAAAGGCTTCCCAAAAGTGTCTGTTGCCATGGATGGCAACAGCAAGCCCCCATGGATGGGTTCACGGCGTCTTTTGGGAAGCCTTTCCGAACAGCCGCCACCCCACAGCTCAAAACAGCATACTACACAACGCAGGCCACCCCCGAAGCCCTTGACACAAAACCACCAAACCGCCACATTCCAACACCATTCAGCAAGCACTCGTTCCAGCCATGCACCTGTACATCGCCGAAAAACCCAGCCTGGCCAGGGCCATCGCCGCCACCCTGCCCGGCCCCTACCAAAAAGGCCAGGGCTACATCCGCTGTGGTCAGGGCCGGGATGCGGCCACCGTCAGCTGGTGCATCGGCCACCTGCTCGAACCCGCCGAGCCGGCCCGCTACAACCCCGCCTGGCAGAAATGGCGCCTGGAACACCTGCCCATGTTCCCCGAACAATGGCAGCTGACCCCCAAAGACAGCGTAAAACAGCAATTCAAAGTACTTGAAGCGCTTATCCGCCAGGCCGACACCATCACCCACGCCGGCGACCCCGACCGCGAAGGCCAGCTGCTGGTGGACGAAGTGCTGCGTTTCGTGGGCACTGGTGCCCCCGTGCATCGCGTACTGATCAACGATTTAACCCCAACCGCCGTCGCCCGGGCCATCAAAGCGCCCCGCGACAACCGGGAATTTCGCAGCCTGTCCCATTCCGCTCTGGCCCGCCAGCGCGCCGACTGGCTGTTCGGCATCAACCTCAGCCGGTTCTATACCCTCAGCTACCAACAGCAGGGGGAACAGGGCGTTTACTCCGTGGGCCGGGTGCAAACCCCGGTACTTGGCCTGGTAGTCGAACGGGACAACACCATTGACAACTTCGAGCCCAAACCCTGGTACCGCATTGAAGGGCACTTCCACGCCAGCGAACCGGACGCTGACCCGGCGCCTTTCACCGCTCGCTGGTTACCAGATGACGCATTGCAGGAACACCTGGACGATGAAAAGCGGCTGCTGAACCGCGACATCGCCGAACAAATTGTCAGCGAGGTACAGGGGCGACCGGGTAGAATCGAAGAATCCCGCTTCCGCGACCGCCCCGAGGCGCCGCCCCTGCCGCTATCGTTGTCCGCCCTGCAAATTGAAGCCGGCAAACTGTACCGCATGGGCGCCAAAGAAGTGCTGGACACCGCCCAGGGGCTGTACGAACGCCATCAGCTGATCACCTACCCGCGCTCCGACTGCAGGTATTTGCCGGAAGAACATCACGGCCAGGCAGGCCAGGTGATACGCGCGGTCAGCCGCGTGGCTCAACCGCTGGAACCGCTCACGGAAGGACTGGACACAGCCCGGCGCTCGGCGGCCTGGAACGACAAAAAGGTGGATGCCCACCACGCCATCATCCCCACCAGCCGGGCCACTGCGAACGGCAAACTGACCGCTGCCGAGGGGAAAATCTACGGACTGATCAGCCGTTACTACCTGATGCAGTTTGCTGACCACGCCGTGCACCGCGAAGGCCGGCTGACCGTCGCCATACTGCAACACCGCTTCCGGGCCACCGAAACCGCCCTTCTGCAGCCCGGCTGGAAAGCCCTGGAAGTGCGCCAGAAAGACGAACCGACAGAGGCCCGCAAACCACCGCTGCCCCGTTTGGACAAGCAGGAGCCGGTGCTATGCGACCGGGCCGACATCAGGGAACGCACCACCCAGCCGCCGTCCCACTTTACCGATGCCACACTGCTGTCGGCCATGACCAACATCGCCCGGTTCGTGGCCGACCCGGAACTGCGCAAAACCCTGCGGGACACCGACGGACTGGGCACCGAAGCCACCCGCGCCGCCATCATCGACACTCTGTTCCGGCGAGACTACCTGTTCCGGGAAAAACGCTTCATCCGTGCCACCGACAAGGCCAAAGCCCTGATGGCCGCTTTGCCGGATTCCATCCGCACCCCAGACCGCACCGCCGTCTGGGAATCCACGCTCGAAGCCATCCGCCGGGGCGAAGCCGACCCGCGCGGCTTTATCAGCCAGCTACAGGACGAAATCGCTGGCCTGATTAATCGCCAGCCGGGCACAAATACCGCCAACGCGGAAGACACCGCCGAAGACCGTATCCACTGCCCCAAATGCCGCGCGCCCATGGTGCAAAGGGACGGCAAGTTCGGAGCTTTTTTTGCCTGCACCCGTTACCCCCACTGCAAAGGCACGCGGCCGCTGGAAGACAGCCAACCGAAAGACGGCACCAGCCAGAAGCCCATCCCCTGCCCCCACTGCTTCTCACCACTGGTACGCCGCAAGGGAAAGAAAGGCTGGTTCTGGGGCTGCAGTAATTTCCCCGGCTGCCGACAAACACTGAATGACGACAACGGAAAACCGGTTCTTCCGGCGCAAGGGGCCGGCGCACCACATCGGTGATGGGTTACGGATTTCTACATATCGATGCTGAACACAGACCCGTTTTCTGGGATAATCCAATATTGTTAGTGGTCAGTATTTACTCACTGACGGACAATAAAAAGAACCAGCTAAACAGGTGATTGAGGATCAGAGTCCATGCGCATTGCTCTGCTGGAAGACGAACACGAACAGGCGCAAAACATCCGCTGGATTCTTTCCGAGAGAGGCCACCAGTGCGACACCTTCGCCAGTGGCCAGGAATTTCTCGGCGCGGTACTTCACCGCAGTTACGACCTGATGATTCTGGACTGGCAAATCCCCGACATGCCCGGTATCGAAGTACTGCGCAGCGTGCGGGCACAGCTCGAGTGGCCCATGCCGGCCATCTTCCTTACCCAGCGCGATACCGAGGAAGACATCGTTAGCGCGCTGGACGCAGGAGCCGATGATTACCTGTCCAAGCCGGCCCGTGAAGCCGAGCTAGTGGCCCGCATCAACGCCCTGGCGCGGCGTAGCAATCCGGACAACGACCAGGCCTTGCTGATTTATGGCCCGTTCCGGATCAATACCCAACAACGCAGTATTCATCTGCATGGGCAGCTTTTGAACCTGACCGACAAGGATTTCGACCTGACCCTGTTCCTGTTTCGCAACCAGGGCCGCCTGCTGACCCGGGAAATGCTGCTGGAGCGGGTGTGGGGCACCATGAAGAATCTGAATACGCGCACCGTCGACACGCACATGAGCCGATTGCGACGGCGCCTGGGCCTGAACCCGGAGAACGGAGTCAGGATCAAAACCATCTACCAGCGAGGTTACCGGCTGGAAATGCTGAAAAGCACAGAAAGCCCGCAAGCCATGAGCGATAACGCCACCCATGCTTGATAACCGCACCCACAAGGCCCGGCTCCTGGCGCTGGCCGTCGTGCTGTTATTACCGGCATTCGCCACCGCGCAGCTATCCATCACCCGCGGCTCGGCATTAACCGCCAACGCTTCCGTCGATTACCGCCAACCGGCCGACACCCGGCTTTCCTGGTCAGACCAGCGACCAGAGCCTGCCCGTGTCAGCTCGGTATCCGGCCATGTCACTCACGTTTCCGGTGCCACCGGCAATAAGCGGCCGCTGACTGAAAGCGCCCTGGTTCGGGTGGGCGATGAACTGTTGTCCGGCGACGGCTCGGCGGCCATCACACTGGCCGACGGCTCAGAACTGCGCCTGTCGCCGGATTCACGGTTGATGTTCAACCGCATGGCCACTCAGTCTTCCGGCAAAGCCACCGACACACGCCTGCGCCTGCACAAAGGCGAGGTGCACAGCCGTGTACAACCGGTGACCGACAACGGCGGTCGGTTTGAAATTGAAACCCCCTCTTCGGTGGCCGCCGTGCGCGGCACCATCTTCGCGCTTCAGGCCAGCGACACCGGTAGCAGTGTTCAGGTAACCGAAGGCGCGGTGGATTTCGGCCCCCGTGGCAACACCCGGGAAATACCGGCCGGTTTCGGTGCCAGCCTGTCCACCGGCAACAGCGATAACATCCGTATCAGCCAGCTGCCACCGGCACCAGACCTGAACACCCTGCCTGCGGTCGTAAGCCGTCTGCCACTGGAGCTAAGCTGGCAATCGCAATGGCCTTCCCGTTATCGTCTGGATGTGTTTGACCAGGACACCGGCACCTGGGTGCGCAGCCAGGAGGTGACAGACACGGACCACACGCTGGATAACCTGGATAACGGCCGCTACGAAATTCAACTGGCCGCGCTGACCTCACAAGATATCGCCGGCATGCCAGACACCAGCACCGTGGAAATCAACGTGCAGGCTGCCAAACCGGTGCTGGTTGCCCCGGCCAGTGGCGATACCGTGAATGAAGGCAAGCCGGAATTCCGCTGGCAGCTGACCGGCAACAACGAAACCGCCCGGGTGGAAATTGCCGAAAACAGGGCCTTCAACGAACTAACCGCCACCAGCAACTGGGTAGCCGGCAGCTCGGCGCCCCCTACCCGCGCGCTGAGCCCTGGCCAGTATTACTGGCGCGTGGCAAGCAAGGCCGGCGGCAACTCAGAAGCCGTGTCCGACACCCGCAAACTGGTAATCAACGGCTCACTGCCACCGGTACGCATCATCAGCGTGAATTACCTGGACAAGCAGGTCCGGATTTACTGGGAAGAAGTCGACACCGCCACCGGTTACCGGCTGCAACTGGCCGAAGAGCCCGAATTCCGCAACATCATCAAGGAAGCGGATGTCGACGACACCACCGCTGCCTTGCGCCTGATCCCGGGCCGGCGGTATTTTGTACGGGTCAAAGCCATTTCCGACGGCCCGCTCGCCAGCCGATGGGGCCCGGGCCGGGAACTTTACCTCGATTAGTGCATGGAGCCTGTCAGCCGCCATCCCAGCCAGCTTCTCCGCCAGCTACGGGCTCTGTTTGAGCCCGAAGGCTGGCTGCTGGCCGAGAACAGCGAGGTGCTTGAACATCACGGCCTGACACTGGCTCAGGCACCACACGCCCTTGAACCGGGGCATTGGCAACACAATCAACAACTCAGCTGGCTGGCGCTGGAACAAGCGGGCCGGCGCTATCTGATCGGTCTGTCGCTGGCCGACGATTTAAGCCGGGAAGTTACCCAGAGTTATCTTCAACACCTGGAACCGGCCCTGCCGCAACCCCGGCCAACCAACGCGCTGCGGCAGGCCCGGGCGCAAGGCTTCATCCGCCATGCGTTCGAACACATGCCCGATGGCATTATCGTCACCGACCAGCTGGGCGTTATTGTGTTCGCCAACCACCACATTGAACGCTGGTTCCACGAACCCATGCCGAGCCTGGGGGGCATGCCCCTGGCAACACTGCTGCAAGGCCACGACCCCAGAGAACAGCCGCCCTGGCATGAAACCGTTTCCGACACCCTGACCCAACAGGAAAGCCGGACCGTGGACCTGACCCTGCACGGCAAGGACTTTCTGATTCATTTCGCCCCCTTCACCCTGCCCGAGAATCATCAGCCTGGCATTGTCGCCAACATTTCCGACATCACCGAACTGCGCCAGCAACAGCGCCAGCACCGTGAAGCCATCGACTTCATTTCCCACGACGTGCGCTCGCCGCTGGTATCGCAACTGGCGCTGATCGAGCAAATGAAACGGGCACCGGAACACATTGATACCGGGCAAATCGAACAGCTGGGCCGGCTGGCACGGCGCAGCTACCATCTGGCAGAAGAATTCGTGCAACTGGCCCGGGCCGAACAACTCAGTGAAGCGCGGTTCTACGACTGCGAACTGCTGGCGATTGTCGAAAATGCCCGTGACAGTGTGTGCGAGCAGGCGCTGGAAAAAGACATCGCCCTTCAGCTGCAAGGCACCGAAGACCTGTGGCTGAACGGTAACGCCGAGCTTCTGGAGCGGGCAGTCATCAACCTGCTGACCAACGCCGTGCAATACAGCCCTGCCCATTCCTGCATCATCATTGATGTCTACCGCGCCGGTCACCTGGCCTGCCTGACCGTGGCTGACGAAGGCATGGGCATCGCTCCCGAAGAACTGCCGTACCTGTTCGAGCGCTATCACCGGCAAAAAAGCAGCGAACTGGCAGGCCAGCACGGCACTGGCCTGGGACTGTCGTTTGTGCGCACCGTCATCGAAAAACACCGGGGCGACATTAGCGTGGACTCCCGTCCGAACGAAGGCGCTACCTTTACCCTGAAGGTACCGATAGCCAATCCGATGGTTTGATGGTTTTGCAGTTTAAGCCGGTGTAATCTACACCTGTCTGATACAGACATGGACAAGGACAAGGAGACCTTTATGAAACTGACAAAAACCCTCATTGCGCTGTTCGCAGCGGCCGTACTCGCCGGTTGTGCCGGCAAAAGCCCAATCCCACAAACCGAAGGCAAAACTGCCACCACGCAAATCAACATGTGGTCCTACAAAGGCGAAATAGAAACCACCCATTACGCCGTTGACACCCTGATTCCGGTAAACTCCAAAGTGGATATCCTGAGCACCACCGGCAAAACCATCACTTTCCGTGTACAGGATACCGGCATGGAAGTGACCCTGGTGAATCAGGCCAAATACACCCAGCTGGGCATGCAAGGCATTTACGACCGTTACTTCGGTAACAGCAACGTAAATTTGAGCCAGTTCAACAAGCTGGAACGTGATGCGATCGAAGCCGGGCGTGTGGTACCGGGCATGTCCAAGGATGCGGTCCTGGTTGCTCGTGGCTATCCACCCGCGCACGCGACTCCGTCTCTGGAAAGCAACAACTGGCGCTACTGGAACTCCCGCTTTGACACCATGATCGTCAATTTCGACGATGGCAAAGTGTCCAGCATCCGGGACTAAGGCGTTCAATCCGCCCCGCAGCGTAATTTTTTTCAAAAACAGGTTGGCAAACTGCCGGAATATCATTATCATGCGCTCCACGTTGATCGGGGCACACCGGTTAACAACCAGTTCTGACGCGCGGTGGAGCAGTCACGTAGCTCGTCGCGCTCATCACCCGAAGCTCGTCGGTTCGAACCCAGCCCCCCCCACCACTTACACGAAAA
>JABXHG010000193.1 GCA_013393545.1 Alteromonadaceae bacterium
AGAGTGACGAAGGGAAGACACAAAAGAGGAGGGGAAGAAAAGATAACGCGACAAGAAGATTAAATGATTATGAGGTTAGGTAAAGGAGGGAGATTATTAATGTAAAGATGGGACGCCAGACTACCAGAAAGGCCCCTTTTGCTCAATCACAATCCCTCTCCACAATCAGCCGCCAGCCGGCAGCAGGAGCGCTTCCCGAGTGTTGGCCAGAAGTCCACAAATTGCCAATGGCGATCAGCTCGTCAGCACCCTCGCCCTGCCGGAAAACCAGCGGCAGAGCGGCCCGCTCCCAGGGTGGCACGCCTTGTTCCTGGAACCAGGTTTTCAGAGGCCGGGACGGGCCGTCGGGTCGTATTCTTACCCGCTCGCCGCCCTGCCTCGTAGATACCCTTATTGGCGGCCGGGGGTGGTCTGCGGTAGCGGATGGCGCTGTTTCGGTCAGTTGGAGCCTCCAACTACCCCAACGCAAAGGGGGTCCAGGTTCAAGCCAGGCTTCCCTCCCGGGGTGCTCGCCGTCGGGCACGAAGAACAGGCGATCCCGGTAACGGCGCACCCTGTAACCTGGACCACGCAATTCCGGCTGGCCGTCTTCCCTGGCATCCAGCAGCTCCGCCAGCACCTGCGCCCAGTCCGCCAGAGAAGGCGCCACGTACCCGTGCCGGCCAACCCACCAGGACAGCAGGTTTCGCTGCTCTGCCCTGTCCAGGTTTCGCAGTTCGTTGAGCTTGAGGCGATCTTGCTCATCGGTGCATTGCTGCCAGTGCAGTTCTGCCAGTTTTTGATTCAGGTGTTCGCTGTCAGCACAGGCGCGGGCGGTGCCGGCGACCCGTTGCAACAGGTTCGGCCACCGCTGTTTCAGACCCGGCACAATCGCATGCCTCAGGTAATTGCGGTCATGGACCTGACTCCGATTGCTGGGGTCTTCCTGCCATTGCAGCTCGCGTTCGGCTGCCACCTCCTCCAGCCTGGCCCGGCCAATCGCCAGCCAGGGGCGCCAGAGCCTGCCACGCCCCAGCGGGCGGGTTGTCGGCATGCCGGCCAGGCCGCCCACACCCGAGCCACGCAACAGCCGAAACAGAACCGTTTCCAACTGATCGTCCGCGTGATGAGCCATGAGCAGCACATCCCCAGGCGCCTGCAGCCTCTCGAACACCCGATAACGAGCCTTGCGGGCCGCTTCTTCGAGGCCACCGGCCTGCCCCGTACCCTGCGGCACGGTCACTCTTTCAATTTCCAGTGGAACGGACAGTGCTTCACAAATCTGTCGACAGAACTGCTCGGTTTCTTCGTGATTAGGCTGCAGCTGATGATTGACATGCACAGCCACGACATCGCCATGACAGGCGGCGGCAACGTGCAATAACAGAAGGGAATCAAGACCACCGCTCAGGGCAACGCGGAGGGTCCTGTGATCGGGAAGAGAGCGAACTGGCCGGCACAGATCGTCCGGCCAGTCGGTAACCGGGGCGGGCTTACCGCCCGTTTTCATACTTGGTCAGGCGCTCGTAGCGACGGGCGATCAGATCATCCATCGACAGACGGCCTAGTTCCTCGAGGCTCTGCACCAGACGGGCCTTCAGGCTCTCCGCCATTTCCTCGGGGTTCCGGTGGGCGCCGCCCAGCGGCTCCGGAATCACATTGTCAGCCACACCGAGCTCTTTCAGGCGCTCGGCGGTTACGCCCATGGCTTCCGCCGCCTGAGAGGCATAGTCGGCGCTCTTCCACAGGATGGAAGCACAGCCTTCCGGGGAAATAACGGCGTAGGTGGAGTACTGAAGCATGTTCAGCTCGTCGCCCACGCCGATAGCCAGAGCCCCGCCGGAGCCGCCTTCACCAATCACGTTGCAGACGATGGGCGTTTTCAGACGTGACATCACCGCCAGGTTGAAGGCGATGGCCTCACTCTGACCGCGCTCTTCTGCACCGATACCAGGATAGGCACCCGGGGTGTCGATAAAGGTCAGGATCGGCATATTGAAACGCTCGGCCATTTCCATCAGGCGCAGAGCCTTGCGGTAGCCTTCCGGACGCGGCATGCCGAAGTTGCGGCGTACCTTTTCCTTCACTTCACGGCCTTTCTGATGACCGATGATCATCACCGGCTGGTTGTTCAGCCGGGCCGTGCCACCGATGATCGCCAGATCGTCGGCATAACGACGGTCGCCGTGCAGTTCGTCGAAATCCTCGAACATCATCTCGATGTAATCCCGGGTGTAGGGCCGGCGCGGATGGCGGGCCAGGCGGGCTACGTCCCAGGATTTGAGGTCCGAGAAGATGCTTTCAGTCAGGCTGACGCTTTTCTTCTTCAGGCGGGTAATTTCATCGGTGATGTTGATGTCGGTATCGTTTCCGACCATGCGAAGCTCTTCGATTTTGGCTTCCAGGTCGGCAATCGGCTGTTCGAAATCCAGGTAATTAGGGTTCATGATGTTCCATCATTTGCTTGCTTGGCAGGCGCATGGCCCACCAACACCAGAATTTGAGGTAAAGATAACAGCGCCACCGGAGCAGCTAAAGCGGACATTGGTATAAGGCCCGCTGAATAGTTTTTAATCATACACCAGCTCAACCGAATGATCGCCCACCAGATGTTTGAGTTCAAATAGCAAGCTGTCATCCGGCTGCACCCGCCAGGACTCCCCAAGCTCGATGCGCGTGCTGGCTTGTTCGCCGCGATAATCTATCCATACCGGACTGCCCTCGCAACGGAACGGCTGAAGCGTTTCGCCAAGCTTGTCCAGGAGTCCATTCTGCAGCTGTTTTTCGTGCAGGGAAAGCCGAAGTCCCCGACTGAACTGCTGGCGTGCCGTGGCCACATCCATGACTGAGTTCACGCGCATTTTCATCTGCCCGGAGTAATCGTCGTGGCTGACCTGGCCTTCCACCACAATCACCTGATCGGATTGCAGCAGTTCCCGATTCTCGAAGAAGGCTTCTGAGAAGAGCGTTGCTTCGATGCGGGCACTGCGGTCATCCAGGGTTATGAAGCACATGGTGGAGCCGGTCCGGGTTTTCATGGTGCGCTGGGCCACCACCAGCCCCGCCACCCGTTGTGGCGATTTATTGGGCTTCAAATCGGCAATGGAGGAGCGCACAAACCGGCGGACCTCTTTTTCGTACTCATCAAACGGGTGGCCGGTGAGGTAGAGCCCCAGGGTGTCCTTCTCTCCTTTCAGGCGCTGTTTTTCCGGCCACTCCCGCACATCGGCCACATCCGCGTAAGGGTCTTCGTCTTCCCCATCGGCGTGAAGCATTTCACCAAACATGTCGACCATGCCGGCGGCGTCGTTTTTCGATTGCTGGTCGGCCTGATGAATGGCTTTTCCGATGCTGGCCATCAGCTGGGCCCGGCTGGGCCCGAGCTTGTCCATGGCGCCGGAGCGAATCAACGCCTCCAGCGCCCGCTTGTTGACTTTCTTCAGGTCAATCCGGCGACAAAAATCAAAAATGTCCTCGAACGGGCCATCTTCTGCGGCGGCCACGATGCTGTCGATCGGCCCCTCACCCAGGCCCTTGATGGCGCCCAGGCCATAGACAATCTGACCGTCGTCGTTAACGGTAAAGGTGTAAGCCGAGCGGCTGACGTCCGGCACCAGCAGATCCAGCCCCATGGCACGGCATTCCTCCACCAGCGTAACCACCTTGTCGGTGTTCTGCATATCGGCGGTTAGCACCGCGGCCATAAACTCGGCCGGATAATGGGCCTTCAGCCACAGGGTCTGATAGGACACCAGCGCGTAGGCGGCGGAGTGGGACTTGTTGAAACCGTAGCCGGCAAACTTTTCCACCAGGTCGAAGATGTTTTCCGCCAGCGTTTTGTCGATGCCGTTATTGGCACAGCCTTCCAGAAACGTGACTTTCTGCTTGGCCATTTCCTCAGGCTTTTTCTTACCCCTGGCCCGACGCAGGATGTCCGCGCAGCCGGGGGTGTAGCCGGCCATCACCTGGGAGATCTGCATGACCTGCTCCTGGTAGAGGATAACCCCGTAGGTGGGCTCCAATACCGGCTTCAGGCCTTCGTACTGATAATCCGGGTGTGGGAAGGATACCGGCTGGCGCCCGTGCTTCCGGTCAATGAAGTCGTCCACCATGCCGGACTGCAGCGGGCCGGGACGGAACAGGGCCACCAGGGCGATCATTTCTTCCAGGGAATCCGGCTGCAGGCGCCGGATAAGATCCTTCATGCCCCGGGATTCGAGCTGGAATACGGCGGTGGTTTCCGCCTTTTTCAGCATCTCGAACGAGGGCTTGTCGTCCAGGGGAATGGTGGCGATGTCCAGCTCCCCTTCCCCGCGCTTCTCCCGGCGCGGGTTGATCATGTTCAGGGCCCACTTGATGATGGTGAGCGTTCGCAGGCCCAGGAAGTCGAACTTCACCAACCCGGCGTCTTCCACATCGCCCTTGTCGAACTGGGTCACCAGGCTGCCACCCTCGTCGTCGCAGTACAGCGGCGAGAAGTCGGTGATTTTGGTGGGAGCGATTACCACGCCGCCGGCGTGTTTACCGGCGTTCCGGCACACACCCTCGAGCTTGAGGGCCATTTCCCAGATTTCCTGGGCTTCTTCGTCGTTTTCCAGGAACTCCACCAACTGGGGTTCCTGCTCCAGGGCTTTTTCCAGGGTCATGCCCGGCTCAAACGGAATCAGCTTGGAGAGCTTGTCCGCCAGCCCGTAGGACTTGCCCTGCACCCGGGCCACGTCACGCACCACCGCTTTGGCGGCCATGGTGCCGAAGGTGATGATCTGGGACACCGCTTCCCGGCCGTATTTCTCGGCGGTGTACTCGATCACCCGGTCCCGGCCTTCCATGCAGAAGTCCACGTCGAAGTCGGGCATGGAGACCCGCTCCGGGTTCAGGCAGCGCCCAAACCGCAGGTCGTATTCCAGCGGAACCAGGTCAGTGATCAGCTGGGCGTAGGCCACCAGCGAGCCGTCACCCGAGCCCCGGCCCGGGCCCACCGGCACGCCGTTATTCTTGTCCCCCTTTATTACGTCCATCACGATCAGGAAGTACCCGGGGAAACCCATCTGGATGATGATGTCCAGCTCGAAGTTCAGGCGCTTGTAGTAGGCTTCACGCTTGGCCTCGTATTCCGGGTCATCTTTGCTCAGGGTTTTGGCCAGGCGCTCTTCCAATCCCTCTTCCGAGACTTTCCGGAAGAACTCGTCCATAGTCATGCCGTCCGGAATCGGGTAATCCGGTAGGAAGTATTCGCCCATGCGTACCTTGACCGAACAGCGCCGGGCAATTTCCACGGTGTTTTCGACGGCCTCGGGAATGTCCGAGAACAACTCGATCATTTCCTCCGGGCTGCGCAGGTACTGCTGGTCGCTGAACCGGCGATCCCGGCGCGGATCGTCCAGGGTGCGGCTCTCACCGATACAGACACGGGCCTCGTGGGCCTCGAAATCCTCCGCCTCCAGGAAGTGGACATCGTTGGTGGCCACCACCGGCAGCTCCATTTCTTCCGCCAGCTCCAGATTCAGGTGCAGGCAGTCTTCATCGCCCGGGCGCCCGGTGCGCTGAAGTTCAAGGTAATAACTGTCCGGGTACAGCTTGCGCCAGTAATCCGCCCGCTCCCGGGCCAGTTCCGGCTTGCCAGCCATCAGCGCCTTGCCGACGTCGCCCAGTTTGGCACCGGACAGTACAATCAACCCATTAGCCCGCGCTTCCAGCCATTCTCGCCGGATGATCGGCTTGCCATGGTGCTGACCATCGGTATATCCGAGGGAGATGATTTCGGTGAGGTTCAGGTAGCCATCATTATCCCGCGCCAGCAGCGTCAGGCGAAACGGATTGTCCGGCTCCTCCGCGTTCTCCAGCCAGATATCGGCACCGATGATCGGCTTCACACCAGCGCCCAGTGCGGCTTTATAGAAGCGTACCAACGAGCACATATTGGACTGCTCGGTCAGCCCCACCGCGGGCATTCCCAGCTCGGCGGTCCGGTTGATCAGCGGTTTTACCCGCACCAGGCCGTCCACCATGGAATACTCGGAATGAACGCGTAGATGTACGAAGGTTTGCGACATATCGGGAGGCGGTTCCTGCTTTTATTCGTAAGAAGGGCGTGAGAAGAGAATGGTACCACCGATCGGCGGTCTCAGGCAGGGTACTGAACAACCGGGCCAGCTGGTAAACTTGCGGCCTTTTGGCGCCCCGACTCAAAGGAATCCCCATGCTCAGAAACGAAAAGGCGCGTACAACCGCCCGAATCACCTTTGCCCTGTACCTGGCCACGCTGGTAACGCTAGTGGTCACCACTTTCTGGCCGAAGCCGGTGGAAGATGTGTCTATCGCCCTGATCCTGGCCGTCAAACTGCTGCCACTACTGCCTTTCGCCATACCGGTGTACCGGGGACACAGCCGGGGCTACATCTGGATGGCGTTTGTCATTATTTTCTATTTCACCCAGGCGGTGGTGTCTGCCTGGCTGAGCAAGGGCGCGGCGGGGCCGGTCATATTGACGCTGCTGACGCTGGCGCTGTTCGTGGTGGCCATGGTGCACCTGAAGGTCAACCGTCGGCCGGCGGGCTGCTGATCCAACCGTCTTAGGCTCCGGGCCGCAACCCGCACTGCCCCAGAAGCTGCTGCCAGTGCCGGGTGTGCAGCTCCATGGCCCGCTCCAGCTGCCACCAAAGACTGCTCTCAAGGCCATCAGCCAGATGCCGCTGATGCCAGTTTTCGAAAGACTCGGGCATCACGGCGCTTTGCTGCCGAGCCAGCCGCCGTAGCTCGCCGATCAGCGCATCGTTGCTCCGGCTGACACTGCTCATGTAAGGCTGAATTTTTTCGATATAAATCGCGAAAAAGAAATTCCGCACGATGTCCGACTGGTTATTGGGGTTGCCGTTCAGGCAGAGCGGTCGCTCGTTGATTCGCACCCGCAACATCTCCGTGCCGGCATCCAGTGAGGCAATCAATAATCGGGCGCTGTTGATCAACTGCCCCGCCCGGAATTCCGCCTGCCAGCGCTGATGGATGGCTCCCAGGTCCGCCAGCGACAAATCCAGCTGCTGATCGGTCAGCTGCTCCACCATGCTGTTCAATTGCCGGAGGTCACGCACCAGATCGACACTGCCGGCGCCGTCTTCCTCCACCGGGTAGTAGCCTTTTGCGAGGGTGAGCAGGCGCTCGATTTCTTCACTGCCCCAGGTAGCGTTCCAGATCGCCAGTGGCAGCGATTCCCGCTTGCTCGCCACCGCCTGCTCCAGATCATCACGCAGTTCGGGGTCGTCAACCTCCGGCAAACAGGCTTCGGCCGCCTGAATAAACCGGACCTCATACCGCAGGCGGTTAACTGGCTGCATGACCCGCCCGAGCACCGAGGCTTTTTCACCGATCACCACCTGAAGCTCGCAGCCATACAGGGAAAGAAAATCCAGCATGCCCAGCTCCAGATCCGGCAAGGGTTGCAACCGTTCACGCCGCCGGGGTAAGGGACTGGCGGCAGGCAATGCCGATGCCTGGACAGCCTCGACTTCCAGCACCCGCGCCAAACGCTCCAGGTATTCGGCCATCATCGGCTCGGCGTCTGTAAAGTTGTTGCAGCCAGACAGCCAGGCGGCCAAAAGCACAATCCACAGCCTTCTGAACATCACTGCCTCCCGAAGCCTCCTGAACCTCCCGGCTAACCGTCAATGCCCTCCGTGGATTTCCCGGTTCCGCTGTTTGTCCCGGTCGCCCTTGCGCACCATGACATAGACCGCGCCGGTGCCGCCGTGGTGTTTCTGCGCCGAGTGGAAAGCCAGCACGTCCGCCAGCTCCGGCAACCACTTGGCCACGTGGCTTTTGATGTGCGCGATACGATCCGGATTTCGCTCGCCCTTTCCGTGCAGAATAAGCACCGAACGCAAGCCGTATCGCACGCAGTCGTTAATGAAGCCAAACACTTCCCGGCGCGCCTCATCTACGGTCATACGATGCAGATCCAGCCTCGCCTCAATCGGATACTGGCCAAGGCGCAATTTTTTGAAGACGCCGTGCTGCACCCCCGGGCGCTGCCAGCTCAACACATCCTGAGCGGTCAACGGCTCCACCATGTCGGCCGTGAGGGGATTACGGTCGGGCACCGGTTGCTCCACAGCCGCCCGCTGGCGCTCCAGGTGCCCCGGTGTCAGTTCACGGGGCGTGGACACCTCGGCCTTGTTGGATTTTCGAATGCGGCGCACGTCCTGCATTTCTTCAAGAAACGCCAGGCGTTCATCTTTGCTGGTCATGGCAAATCGGTTCCCGGTTTGACAAGAATCAGAACTTTACCACCGGGATCAGTCACCATAAAGCATTGCCCTGCGACCAAAATCTTAGGGTAAAACCGTCAAGCGCTGATACACTTCAGCACAAAACAACAACACCCGGCCGTTGCTTCCCGACAGGCCGGCAAGGAATGGATGTCACTATGGCTGCAGCAAATCCGGAAAACACGCCCCAGAATAACCGCGCCATCATGGCTTTTCTCAGGCAACACGCGCCCTTCTCCAGCATGGATGACTCGCATCTGGCGCACTTTGCCGAGCACGCGACCCTGAGCTTTTTCGCCGACGGCGATGTGGTTCTGTCGCCGGATGACGGCAAGGTCCAGCGGTTTTACGTGGTTAAACAGGGGCTGATCCGGGGCGAGCGCCATAACGAAGAGACCGGCCAGGTTGAGCCGACCTTCGAAATCTGCCCCGGTGAATGCTTTCCGCTAGCCGCACTGGTGGGTGAACGCCCGACCCGCACCCTGCACCGCTCAGCCGGCGACACCTTCTGCCTGAGCATTGATCACGATGCGTTCGTCACCCTCTTTTCCGAAAGCGATCCGTTCCGGGATTTCTGCCTGCGCGGTGTCAGCAGCCTGCTGGACCAGGTCAACAAGCGCATTCAATCCAACGCCATGGCGTCTATCGGCTCCAGTAACAGCCTGGACACGCCGCTTGAACGCTTCGCCCTGCGCAACCCGATTGTCTGTACCCCGGACATTCCGGTGCGCAAGGCCGTCGCCAAGATGCACGAAAACGACGTCGGCAGCATCATCATCACCGACGACAGCCGCCAGCCGAAGGGCATTTTCACCCTGCGCGACCTGCGCACCATGGTGGCGGAAGAAAAGGCTCCGCTGGACACACCCATCAACCAGCTGATGACGCCCAACCCTAAAACCCTGCCCACCACTGCCGACGCCTTCGAGGCCGCAATGCTGATGGCCGAGCACCATTTCGCCCACCTGGTGGTGGTCGATGAAGAGAACCGGCTGGCCGGCGTGGTCTCTCAAAGTGACCTGTTCAGTCTGCAACGGGTGGACCTGGTAAACCTGGCGCGAACCATCGGCACCGCACCAAATCTGCAGGCGCTGGTCAGCTTCCGTACCGACGTTTCCCGCCTGGTGGACACCATGCTGGCCCATGGCGCCGACTCTGGTCAGGTGGTGAAAATCATTACGACCCTGAACGACATCACGGTGCGCCGGGTTATTGAACTGAACCTGCGCCAGAACGACCCGGGCATTCCGTTCACCTGGCTGACCTTCGGCAGCGAAGGCCGTCAGGAACAAACCCTGTTGACCGACCAGGACAACGGCATCCTGTTTGAGACTCCGGATGGCATGACCCCGGACGAGGTTCGGGAAAAGCTGCTGCCCTTTGCCAGCAAGCTCAATGACGAGCTGGCCGAATGCGGCTTCACCCTGTGCAAGGGCAACATCATGGCCAGCAACCCCAAGCTGTGCCTGAGCGAGGAGGAGTGGGACGACTGGTTCCAGCGGTTTATCGAATCGTCCACGCCGCAAAACATTGTGTATTCTTCCATCTTCCTCGACATGCGCTCTATCTTCGGGCCCGAAGAACCCTTGCAGCGATTGCTCGATAAGGTGCTCGAGCGCATTCGCAAAAACGCCCTGTTCCAGAAAATGCTGGCGGCCAATGCCTTTGAGCGCAAACCGCCGCTCACCATGTTCAATAATTTCCGCTATCTGAACGATGAGAAAAAGCATTCTCTGGACCTCAAACGCCAGGGCCTGGCGCCCTTCGTTGAGGCGGTACGGGTATTTGCATTGGCCAATGGCGTTGAGCAGGCCAACACCCTTGAACGGATGGAGGAGCTGGCGAAAATTGGCTTTTTCGACGCCAAGGACTCCAATGCCTGGCAAGAGGCTTACAGCCTGATTCAGGCCATCCGCATGCGGGCCCACCAGGAAATGCTGAAAAATGGCGAAGAACTGACCAACTATATTGATCCGGACGACTTGAATCCGCTGGATCGCCGGATTCTCCGGGAGTCCTTCCGCCAGGCCCAACGCCTCCAGCAGAAACTGGAAGTCACCTACCAACTGTAAGGTTACCGACACTCGCATGTTCGATTACATCAAACAGTGGCTAGCCGATCGCCGGGGCACCTCCCTCGGCGATCACGATACCGACAACCTGCCGACACCGAAGACAGCGGGCGACCAGTCCCTGTCCAAGTGCCGGCTGATTGTTCTGGACCTGGAAACCACCGGTCTGAACCCGCAAAAGGATGAGGTGATCGCCATCGGCGCGGTAGCCATCGAGGCCAACGCCATTCACCTGAATGACCAGTTCGATCTGATTTTGCGCCGGCCGGAGCTCGACATCCGCGAAACCGTGCTGATACACGGCATCGGCACCGAGGCCCTGACCCAGGGCCATGAAACAGAGGATGCCCTGCTGCACCTGCTGGAATGGATGAACGGTGACCCGATCCTCGCCTACCATTCCGCTTTCGATCAGCGCTTCCTGGAGAAAACCCTGAAGGCGCAACTGGGTTACACCCCTTCCCACCTGTGGATGGATGTGGCCGATTTGATGCCGGCGTTTTTTCCGAAAGCGGAGATCAAGGGCAAGGGTCTGGACGACTGGTCCGAACTTTTTGGTCTGGAAGCGAGTGAAAGACATCACGCGGCCGCCGATGCACTGGTGACTGCTGAACTGACTCTGGTGGCGCTTAACCAGGCCCGCAAAATCAACGTTAACACTTTGAAAGAATTGACAGACAAGCTGCATTACCATCGCCGCTTACAGAACATGAAACGGCTCCAGTAGCCCCCTTGCACTGATCAAAAATAAGGCAAGTTATTGAGAGTTAGACTATTTGCCAATATCTATAAATGTGTCCAAAGGTAAAGTCGGAGGTGACAATAAGGAGAAAAACGTACATGAATAATAAATTCTCTAAAAGTAATAACTCACCCAAAATCCACCCAACCTCCACAATAACAATGCAGGAGTGATGACTATGTCAGGTCACAGCTACGACGCTGAAAACTACTGGAAGGCGAATCTACGCCTGATTTTCGGGAGCCTCGTGATTTGGTTCCTGGTTTCTTATGGCGCTGCCATGCTCTTCCGCCCGATGCTCGCAGGCATTGAAGTCGGCGGTACCGATATTGGTTTCTGGTTCGCCCAGCAAGGCTCCATTCTTACCTTCATTGTTCTGATTTTCTTCTATGCCTGGCGCATGAACAAAATCGACGAACAATTCGGCGTAACCGAGGAGTAAGAACCCATGAGCCAATTTGCAATTAACATTCTGTTTGTAGGGGCGTCCTTCCTCCTCTACATCGGTATTGCGATCTGGGCGAAAGCCGGCAGTACCAAAGACTTCTACGTTGCCGGTTCCGGCATTCACCCGATTACCAACGGTGTGGCAATCGGTGCTGACTGGATGTCCGCGGCATCCTTCATCTCCATGGCGGGTATTATCGCCGCTGGTGGTTACTCCGCCTCTACCTACCTGATGGGTTGGACTGGTGGTTACGTACTGCTGGCCATGCTGCTGGCTCCGTACCTGCGTAAGTTCGGTAAGTTCACCGTTCCCGAGTTCATCGGTGACCGTTACTACAGCGATAACGCCCGCATGGTGGCCGTTATCTGTCTGATCGTGGCGTCCGTGACCTACGTAATCGGCCAGATGGCCGGTGCCGGTGTTGCCTTCTCCCGCTTCCTGGAAGTTGAAAACACTACGGGTCTGATCATCGCGGCTATCGTGATTTTCTTCTACTCCGTAATGGGTGGCATGAAGGGTATCACCTACACTCAGGTGGCTCAGTACTGCGTACTGATCGTGGCCTACACCATTCCGGCGGTGTTCATCTCCCTACAGCTGACCGGCAACCCGATGCCGTGGTTCGGCTTCTTCTCCGAGCACGCTGATTCCGGCGTTCCGGTTCTGACCAAACTGAACCAGGTTATTACTGACCTCGGCTTCAACGAGTATACCGCTGACGTGGACAACAAGCTGAACATGATCCTGTTCACTGCGTCCCTGATGTTTGGTACTGCAGGTCTGCCGCACGTAATCATCCGCTTCTTCACCGTTCGCAAGGTGACTGACGCGCGTTGGTCTGGCGGCTGGGCTCTGGTGTTCATCGCCCTGCTGTACCTGACTGCTCCGGCGGTTGCTTCCATGGCTCGTCTGAACATCATGACCACCATCTACCCGGATGGCACTGATGCTGCTCCGATCCTGTACGAAGATCGTCCGAACTGGATCAAAGAGTGGGAAATCACTGGTCTGATCACGTACGAAGACAAGAACAACGACGGCCGCATCCAGTACTACAACGATTCCGAGGCGTTCGCGCCTGAAGCGGAAGCGCGTGGCTGGAACGGTAACGAGTTCAACTACAACCGTGACATTCTGGTACTGGCTAACCCTGAAATCGCCAACCTGCCGGGTTGGGTAATCGGTCTGATCGCTGCTGGTGGTCTGGCTGCGGCACTGTCTACTGCGGCAGGTCTGTTGCTGGCTATCTCCTCTGCAATCAGTCACGACTTGATCAAGGGTCGCTTCAACCCGAACATCAGTGACAAAGGCGAACTGCTGGCCGCCCGTATCTCCATGGCGGTTGCTATCGTGGTTGCGACTTACCTGGGTGCCAACCCTCCAGGCTTCGCGGCACAGGTAGTGGCTTTGGCCTTCGGTATCGCGGCAGCCTCACTGTTCCCGGCTCTGATGATGGGTATCTTCTCCAAGCGTGTTAACAACGTTGGCGCAATGGCCGGTATGCTGTCTGGTCTGGCACTGACTCTGGTATACATCTTCGTATACAAGGGCTGGTTCTTTGTACCGGGCACTGCCAACCTGCCGGACACCGCCGAGCACTGGGTAATGGGTATCTCCCCACTGTCCATCGGTGCCATCGGTGCGGTTGTTAACTTTGCGGTGGCCTTCGCAGCATCTCGCGCTACTGCCGAGCCACCTCAGGAAATTCAGGAACTGGTTGAAAGCGTCCGTTACCCGCGTGGTGCCGGTGCCGCTCAGGACCACTAACCTGACTAAAGGCCTGAATCATTGCATAATGATGCAGTGAAAGGTTGAACCAGACGGGCTTCCTCTCCGAGGGAGCCCGTTCTTTTTTGAGGAAAGCAAACTATGTTCTGGAATTTTCTTGCCACCGTTTTTTGCGGCCTGGGGGCTGCCGGTATTGCACTGGGCCTTCGTGCAATCACGGCCAAACGGGCGCCAAAGTGGCTAATCCCGGTATTTGCCGGGCTGGGTATGCTGGGGTATCTGGTGTATGGGGAGTACACCTGGTTTGAGCACAAACAATCCCTGCTGCCGGAAGAAGCCGTGGTCGTTAACACGGAGAAGGAAGGGATTTACTTCCGCCCCTGGACATTCATTGCGCCCTACGTTACTGCCTTCTCGGCGGTGGATGTGAATGGCATCAGTCAGTCTCCGGCCAATGACGACATCAAGCAATTCGTTCTGTACCGGTTCGAGCAGACCGTGGCAGATTCGGTGTCCCACCGCCTCCACGTGATCAACTGTGAAAGCCGGGAACTGGTTCCACTGGATGCCGATGGAAACCCGAACATTGATAATCTGAAAGTCATCGACGCGAGCGATCCCCTGTATCAGACCGTTTGCGGACGCTGAAAACGCCCGACAGGATAACTGCCTGACATGATTAGCGCCTGGCTGCTGGTTCTGATTTCAATCAGCTACATCTCGGTTTTGTTTTTTGTTGCCTGGGCCGGGGACAAGCACCCTGGCCTGTATCGGCGCAGAACCTCCCGCAGCCATATCTATGCGTTATCCCTGGCTGTTTACTTTACCTCATGGACCTTCTATGGCGCGGTCGGACGGGCAAGCCAGGAAGGCTTCGCCTTTCTTCCCATCTATCTGGGGCCATTACTGGCCTTTATTTTCTTCGCACCGTTGTTGCGCCGAATCATATTCATCAGCAAACGCAACAACAGTACCTCCATTGCCGACTTCATCGCCTCCCGGTACGGTAAATCCCAGTTACTCGGCGCCATGGTGGCGCTGTTTGCCCTGTTTGGCAGCGTGCCCTATATCGCCCTGCAGCTTAAAGCCATTGCCATGGGCTTTAACGTGCTGTCGGCTACTGGCTCCGGCTACGAGCAGCTAAGCCCCGCTGCCTGGAACGATTCAGCCTGGTACATTACTCTGGCACTGGCCGTTTTTACCGTGCTTTTTGGGACCCGGCACCTTGAATCCACGGAACATCACCGGGGCATGATCCAGGCCGTGGCCTTTGAATCCCTTATCAAGCTGGTGGCGTTTGCCGCCGTGGGGCTGTTTGTCGGCTACGGCTTGTTCAACGGCTTCGGTGATCTTTTCACCCGGGTTCAGCAAGCCAACCTGCTGGGCACTCTTACCACCGATCACGTGGAAGCCCCTGCGTTTATTACCCAGACCCTGATCGCCATGCTGGCCATTGTCTGTCTGCCCCGGCAGTTTCACGTCATGGTGGTGGAAAACACCGACCATCGGGACTTTCAGGTAGCCCGCTGGGCGATGCCCATCTACCTGCTGATCGCCAGTGCCTTTGTGTTGCCCATTGCCGCGGCCGGCCTGCTCAGCCCTGAGCTGACGGGTATTGATCCGGATATCATCATCCTGCAACTGCCGATCATGGCCGGCAAGGAGTGGCTGGCCGTGCTGGCGTTTCTCGGTGGCGGGTCAGCCGCTGCGGCCATGGTGATTGTCTGCTCGGTGGCCATCGCGACCATGATCAGCAACGAAATTGTCATGCCCGGGCTTTTGAAATTTTTCCGCCTTGGCATGAACCGGCGAAACGACCTCAGCTTTCTGCTGTTGACCATCCGCCGGGTCGCAATATTTGTCGTGCTTCTGACGGCTTATGGCTTCTATCGCATGGCCGGGGCCGATTACAGCCTGACGGCTTTCGGCCTGTTGTCTTTTGCCGCCGCTGCACAGTTCGGACCAGCGCTGGTGGGCGGCATTCTCTGGCGCGAAGGCAACCTGACTGGTGCTGCCTGGGGGCTGGGCCTGGGCTTTTTGATGTGGTGCTACACGCTGTTGCTGCCGGCACTGGCGTCCACCGGCTGGATTTCCACCACGCTCATCGAGCATGGGCTGCTTGGCTGGGAATGGACCCGGCCGACCGCATTGTTCGGCTCGCAACTGGACCAGACCAGCCACGGCATTCTCTGGAGCCTGGGGATCAATACCACGGTCTATACCTTTCTGTCGCTGGTTACCCGCCAGCGGATCCGGGAGAAGATTCAGGTGGCGGCCTTCTTCCACCTGCCCCACCCCAAGGATGACAGCGCGCAGCAGCAAAGCTGGCAGGGGCAGATCCCGGTATCGGACCTGCAGGCCCTGGCCGACCGCTTCATGGGCGAAGAACGAGCCGAGAGCGTGTTCCGGGCCTATGAACGTCGTAACGCGACCAAACTCTATGCGCACCGGCCGGCGTCCAACCATCTGATGAAATACGTTGAACGCCAACTGGCTTCGGTGATAGGCGCATCCACCGCCCGGGTGGTTCTGGAATCAACCCTGACCGGCCGCGACATGCAGATCGAGGATGTGGTCAGCATTGTCGACGAGGCCTCCCAGGCCATGACCTTCAGCCGGGAGTTGCTGCAATCCGCCATCGAAAACATCAGCCTGGGTGTGTCGGTGGTCAATCATCGCCAGCAACTGGTGGTGTGGAACCACCGCTATCTGGAAATGTTTAATTATCCCAATGGTTTCGTGCGGGTCGGCCGGCCGGTCGAAGATCTGATGCGCTATAACCTAACCAGTGCCAACCTGCCGGCTCGGCGTATCGATGAAATCATCAAGAACCGATGCGACAGCATGCGCAAGGGCGAGGCCGCAGCCTACGAGCGCCAGCGGCCGGATGGCACGGTGGTGCGCATTGAGGGCAGCCCGATTCCCGGTGGCGGCTATGTGACAACCTACCAGGATGTCACCACCATGCGGCGTACGGAACAGGCCCTGAAAGAAACCAATATTTACCTGGAGCAACGGGTACGCGAGCGCACCCAGGAGCTGCAGGTGATCAACGAGCAGATGCTCAAGGCCAAATCAGTGGCCGAACAAGCCAACCAGAGCAAGACCCGTTTTCTGGCGTCGGCCAGTCACGACCTTCTGCAACCACTCAATGCGGCGCGGCTTTTTACATCGGCTCTGTCAGGTAAGGTTATCGAAGGTGAAACGAGGGAACTGGTCAGTCACATCGACAGTTCGCTGGGCGCTGCTGAAGAAATCATCAGCACACTGCTCGATATTTCCAAACTCGATGCCGGAGCTTTGGAAGCCGACATCAGCAATTTTAATATTAATGACCTGTTACGCCATCTTGCGACAGAATTTTCCGCGATCGCCAAAGATCAGGGGGTGGACTTGCATGTGGTGCCCAGCTCAGCCTGGGTGAGGTCCGATGCCAAATTACTGCGCCGGGTTATCCAGAACTTCCTTTCAAACGCCACCCGCTATACCGAAAGCGGCAAGATTCTTCTGGGCTGCCGTCGGTTAAACGGCTACCTCAGAATCGAAGTTTCAGATACCGGGCCCGGCATGTCAGAAGAACAGTTAACTCATGTCTTCGAAGAATTTCGCCGGTTCCAACACGGCCGGGACCAGAAAGGCCTGGGTCTCGGCCTGGCCATCGTTGACCGTATCAGTGGCATGCTGAATCACCCTATCAGCGTACACTCCACTCAGGGTAGAGGCAGCACATTCGGCATTACCGTTCCTCTGGCGGCCACTGAGAAGAAGGCAGACAACGAAACACCAACGCAAAGCTCTCGCAGGGTTTCCAGCCTTGGCGGTTTGCATGTTCTTTGTATCGACAATGATGCAACTATACTCCAGGGGATGGTGGCGTTGCTGGGCAACTGGAAGTGCGAGGTAACCGCTGCCCGCAGCCTTGAAGATGCATTGGAAAAACTTGATAAAAGTGGGCCGGATATCATACTGGCTGACTACCAACTGGACGACGACCGCAATGGTCTGGATGCCATGGATGCGATCCGGGAAGCTTTGGGCACAACCATCTCGGGTATTCTGATTACCGGCTATATGGCGCCTGAGGTGCGCGAAGACGCCATCAGCCGGGGCTATCAGGTTCTGTATAAACCGGTGAAACCGGCGGCCTTGAGGGCCCTCGTCAATAAACAAATCAAGCAGAAGCACCCATGAATAAATCCGAACAGCGAGAATTGGCCAATCCTTTTGGCAAGCTGACGTTTCTGGTGGTCGATGACTTTGAGAATTTTCGCCTGTCCATGCGCCAGATGCTACGCAGTTGTGGCGCAGACAAAATAGAGCTGGTCGGCAACGCCAGTGCCGCCATCCAGTACTGCAGCTACAATCACGTTGATGTGGTGCTGTGCGACTATAACCTTGGCGAAGGAAAAAACGGCCAGCAAATCCTTGAGGAGCTTCGGCACAAGAAATTACTCAAGCGATCCTCGCTCTTTCTCATGGTCACGGCAGAAACTTCGAAAGAGATGGTCATGGGTGCCCGGGAATATCAACCGGACGCCTATCTGACCAAACCCATCAACCGGGCCGTACTGGAAAAGCGTCTGGGCAGCCTTATCCAGCAGCGTCACACCCTTTTGCCCATCAATCGGGAAATTGATCACGAGAACTATCCAAAGGCAATTTCTCTGTGTCTCGAAATGCTGCCGAAGGAACCTCGATATAAAACCTGGCTGATGAAGACTCTGGGCGAGCTGTACCTTCAGGTCGGTGATCTGGCCCATGCACAGAAGGTTTACGACGATGTGCTGGGGCAGCGTGAGCTGTCCTGGGCTCGGCTGGGTCGCTGTCGGGTATTGCTTTTAAATAAGCACTACGACGAAGCCATCCAGGATCTCAGGGCGCTGGTGGACAAACATCCGGACTACATGGAAGCCTACGACCTCCTGGCCGCCACCTACGAGCAGCAAGGCAAGCTGAGCCAGTCTCAGAGGGTGTTGGAGAAAGCTGCCGAGCACTCCCCCAATGCCCTGCTGCGCCAGAAACATCTGGCCAAAGTGGCCGATGCCAACCAGGACATGGATACCGCCTCGGAGGCCTGGCGCCGCACGGTCACCCTTGGTACTTACTCGATTCACGACAGTCCGGAACATTATTTGTCCCTGGCCCAGAGCCTTTCCGATCTTAGCGAGGGCAGTGTGGAGGAAGGCGCTTCGGATCAAGCGGCCGAGGCGCTGAACGTGCTCTCCAAAATGGAAAAACGTTTTCCGGATAATGAGGAATTACCACTGCGCAGCAAAATTATCCAAAGCCGGGTGCATGCCGGCCAGGGCAACCAGCGCGAAGCCCAAAAACTGCTGTCTCAGGTATCATCCGAGTTAAAGGACTCCGGAAACTATTCCGCCGAGACCGGCCTGGATTACGCCAAGACACTGTTTCGGCTCGGTCGTGACCAGGAAGCCAAGGATCTTCTGGGCGAACTGGCGGCACGCTTTGAACATGACAGCGACATTATTCAACAGATCGAAAGTCTTCTGGACGAGCCCGTCGGGTATCGTCAGAAAATCAAGGCCCGGGGCCTTAACCGTGACGGCATCAAGGCGTTTGAGGAAGGGGATCTGGATGCCGCCGTTGCCACGTTCGAAAAGGCACTGGAGATCGTTCCAGACCATGCAGCCTTGAACCTGAACCTGGTTCAGGTACTGCTCAAGAAATGCGAGCAACAACCTCGAGCTACCAGCGCGGACCTGATCAACAGCTGCCGCCAACGGATGAAGCGCCTTGAGTCGTTACCGGAGCAACACCGCCAATACCGACGCTACCAGGCTCTGAGCCAGAAACTGAAAGGATTAAACGCATGACCGACCAGAACATCGATTTTTCCATGGTACTGGCCTCAGCCGTGCACGACATGAAAAATTCTCTGGGCATGTTGATTAACAGCCTGGACGAACTGCGCGGCGAGTATCAAAAGGCGCTGGCCCATTCGAACCAGTTCAACATGCTCCAGTACGAAGCGGAGCGGATGCATAACGATCTGGTTCAGTTGCTGGGCATCTATCGCCTGGGCCAGGACAACCTGGTTGCCAATGTCGACGAGCACTTTGTCCCGGACTTCCTGTCCGAGCAACTGGCCCGACACATACCCCTGCTCGACGGTCTGGGTATCGAGTATTCCATCGATGCGGAGGATATTAACGGCTTCTTCGACGAGCATCTTCTAACCGGTGTGCTGAACAACACTATCAATAATGCCATTCGGTACACCAAAAGCCAGATACGCCTGACAGCGCGGGAAGAAGACGGTTATCTGGTGTTAGGCGTGGAGGACGATGGAAGAGGCTACCCCGAGAGCATGCAGCACACAGGCACCCTCAGCTTCAAATCACTGGACTTCAAGGGTGGCAGTACCAGTCTGGGACTCTACTTTGCGTCATCCATTGCAGCGATGCACACGGAAGGAGAGCGTAGCGGCTCTATCAAGCTGCACAATGGCAGTGAGCTTGGTGGTGGGGTGTTTGAGATTTGGTTGCCTTAGAAGAGCCCTCAGGCAGTGCTACGCACTGCAACGATGACCCGGCCCGGAGCGAGATGCACCGGGCTCACACTACCGTAAGGTCATCACTTTTTTCCCAGCCACAAAAAAACCCCAACATCGGAGATGCTGGGGTTTTTGGAATAAGGAGCCTGACGATGACCTACTCTCGCATGGGCGAACCACACTACCATCGGCGCAGGACTGTTTCACTTCAGAGGTCCTGGTGGGCTCAGGTGGTTCCAGTCCGCTGGGGTCGTCAGGCAAAAACGTTTACCACTGGGAGACGGCATGTGACGGGGCAGTGGATTCTCGATGTGTCGCTCCGTTTGGG
>JABXHG010000194.1 GCA_013393545.1 Alteromonadaceae bacterium
GGGGCGTTGTCGTCTGTCATGAGTTTGGCGTGGGGTGTGGTGTTACGGGTGGAAATGTCACAGAGGCCGTCGGCAATGGCACTGGTCTGGTCGCGGTCGGCACACTGAGGCTTGCGGGCGAGGTTGTCTTTCGCGCGTTCCAGCCACTGCTAGGTTTGCTCTTCGTCGTGATGGGAGATGATGGAAGAAATCAGGGCGATGTTGTACGGGTGCTTGCCGCTGCGGGTACAGATGCGGTCGTCCCACTTTTCATTCGCCAGGTCTTCGTAGGTGGAGATCTCGCCTTTTTCAACACGCTCTTTGGACGCGAAAATCAGCCGGCCGCGCGTGGTCAGGGCATACCATTTACCTTCCGGATGGCGCAGGTTTTCCGGAATGTTCTGGTTCAGGGTGTCTGTTTCCACGCCTTCGACCAGGTCGCGCTCAACCAGCTCGTTGATTCGCGAGATATCAACGGTCATCACCACGTCCGCCGGGCTGTTGCGGCCTTCTCGCTCCAGGCGCTCCGCCAGGCCTTTCTTGGCAAAAACGACATTGGATTCAATGCCGGTTTCCTTTTCGAACGCTTCCAGCAGCGGCTCCAGCAGGAACGCCTGGCGGTAGGAATAAATGTTGACCTCGCCGTCGGCTGAGGCGCTCAGGGGCAGGGCTGCCAGGGCCATGGCGGCGGTTGCGGCAAGCTTCATTCGCATAGCGTCTTTCCTTCCTGTTTTATGTTGTGTGGTTCAGCGCTGCTGTCGGGAGGCAGCTCAGCAATTTATAAACGTTAACCATTCTCATTGTTACCCGCATTTGAGTCAAGGCATTCCTGGCAAATTAGACTAAATTTAGTGTTATGCTTGCCGAAACATTCAGGGATAACTTTGGCAAGGGATTTGACACTATGGCAGGAAAAGATCGCAGGCAGCACGTTCGCACGGCCATGAAGGCCAGGGTAAAGGTGGTTCACGAGCGTTTCGGTGAGTTCCATTTTTCCACCGGTGATATTTCCGATGGTGGGCTGTTTGTCGTGATGGAAGATGACAGCTTCAGGCCCGAACTCGGGGACAGGGTTACGGTTCAGGTACAAGGCTTGCCAGTGCCGGCACCGGTTCTGGACATGAAAGTGGTGCGCCGGACCGACGATGGCCTGGGGCTGCAGTTCGAGAATTGCTGAAACCTTCACAGGCCGGCTGTGAGAGTAATCACAGTGTGGCAATTTGCCGTCTTTGGCGCACGCGTTAGTGCGTTATATTGCTGAATGGAGTCAAGCAATGGTTACGAGGTGCACGGTGGGTGTTCAACAGCAAAAGATAGCGGCGCATGATCTGGAGATCGGCATGTTTGTGTCGGATCTGGATCGGCCCTGGCATCATACCCCGTTTCCGATTCAAGGATTTCATATTCGGGGGCAGGCCGATATTCAGGCTGTGGCTTCCCATTGTCGTTGGGTGATGATCGATGTTGACGAGGGCAGGGGCTCGCTGTCGACGGGCTCGGCTGGTTTTGGCTCTGGCGTGTCCAAACGTGGACAGGGTCGGGAAAGGCTCAAACTGCCGCCGCTGAATATTCGCCACCCGGTTCGTTACCAAACGGATCAGCCACTGCAAAAAGAAGTGAAAGCCTGCCAGCGCTTGCTGGTTGATGCGGAAAAAGCATTGAAGGATACGTTTCAAAACCTGCAAGCCGGCGAAATTCCCGATTCCCGTCCGGCCGCAGCGGTTACCCGCAAGATGGTCGCCAGTGTTGTACACCAGCCCAATGCCTTGCTCTGGCTCAGCCGCACCCGGCAATTCGATGATCTGGTATACCGGCACGCGCTCAACACAGCGGTGTGGGCGCTGGTTTGCGGGCGCCAGCTGGGGCTCAAGGAAGAGCTGTTGAATCACCTGGGGCTGGGGTGTCTGCTGTCGCAAGTAGGAAAGACCACCTTGCCCCGTGAACTGCTCAAACACGAACAGCAGCTGTCCCGCGAGGATTACGCCGAGTACCGAAGTTATGTCTCACGGGGTGCGGAAATGCTGGCTCAGGCCGGTTTGCCCCGGCCAGTGATGGCTGTGGTGGAAAATCACCGTGAGCGCCACAACGGTTCCGGGTTTCCCCGAGCCATCCGGGGTGACCGGATTCCACTGCTGGCCAAAGTGGCCGGAATCGCGGAATTTTTCGAATCTCTGGTGGCGCCCCGTGAGGATCACTCGCCATTGACGCCTGCCCGGGCCGTGGCGCTGCTTTACGAGATGCGCAACATCGAATTTCAGGAAGACCTGGTGGAAACGTTTATTCAGGCCATTGGGGTGTATCCGACCGGCTCTTTGGTGGAGTTGTCTGACGGCCAGCGTGGTATTGTGGTGTCTCATTCCCCCGAACGGCGTTTGTGGCCGAAAGTGATGGTGATGCAGGGCGCCGACCACCGGCCCTTGAAATCGTCTCGCATGGTGGATCTGGCACGTATCAATGAAGGGCGGGCCCCCTCGCAGGTTTTGAAGGTTCTGGCCTGTCTGCCAAGTGGAACCGGCGGCCTTGACCCGACCGCCTACGATACAACCGGTGGAGAATCCCGCTGGTCGTTGGGGCGATTGATCGGGCGTTAGCGGGTGTTTTTGCTGCGTAGCCCTTGAAATCCTGCTATTCGACTCAACTCAATAGCACTCTATTCTTTCAGCCCGCACCATGCGGGCTGTTTTCGTTGATAACGGTAAGGTTTTATGACCTGTGCACTGGAAATCGAAGGGCTGCATAAAAGCTACGGTGATGGCTTTAAGGCCCTGAAAGGTATTGATCTGCATGTAAACGAAGGCGACTTTTTCGCACTGCTGGGCCCGAATGGCGCGGGCAAATCCACCACGCTGGGGATTGTCAGCTCGCTGGTGAATAAAAGTGGCGGCACGGTAAAGGTGTTTGGCCATGATATCGATACGGACGTGGCCGGCGCCAAGCTGAATCTGGGCGTGGTTCCGCAGGAGTTCAATTTCAACCAGTTTGAAAAAGTGTTCGACATTGTCACCACTCAGGCAGGGTATTACGGCATTCCTCTTAAACAGGCGCGTGTGTCGGCCGAAAAGTACCTGAAAAAGCTTGGGCTGTGGGACAAACGCAACACACCAGCACGGATGCTGTCCGGCGGCATGAAACGCCGGCTGATGATTGCCCGGGCGCTGGTTCATGAACCCAGGCTGCTGATTCTGGACGAGCCCACGGCGGGCGTGGACATAGAGTTGCGCCGTTCCATGTGGCAGTTCCTTGAAGAAATGAACCGCCAGGGGACCACCATTATTCTGACCACCCATTATCTAGAGGAGGCGGAAGCTCTGTGCCGCAATATCGCCATTATCGATCATGGCGAGATTATCCGGCACACCAGCAAGCGGGAACTGCTGCAGCAACTGAGTGTGGAAACCTTCGTGCTGGATACCGAGCAAGCCTTGCCGTCGGCGCCTGAACTTGAAGGTTATCGCTGTACCCTGAATACCGAGGGCGCACTGGAAGTGGACGTCACCAAAGGTCAGGGGCTCAACCCGTTGTTCGCCGAGCTGGAAAAGCAGGCCATCAAGGTATTGAGCATGCGTACCAAGGCCAACCGGCTGGAAGAGCTGTTTGTTCGGATGGTGGAAGACAACGCCCGGGAAAACGCCAAAGGGGAGGATAGCCCATGACCTTGCAAGCCTTGTGGGTGGCGTTCGTCACCATCGTGGTTCGGGAAGTACGCCGGTTTACCCGGATTTGGGCGCAAACCCTGCTGCCGCCGGCGGTCACCATGACTTTGTATTTCATCATTTTCGGCAACCTGATCGGCTCCAGAATCGGCGAGATGGGCGGCTATGACTACATGCAGTTTATTGTGCCCGGGCTGATCATGATGGCGGTGATCACCAATTCTTACGGCAATGTGGTGTCGTCGTTCTTCTCGATGAAATTCCAGCGCAGTATCGAGGAGCTGCTGGTGTCGCCGGTCCCCAACTGGACCATTCTGGCCGGTTACGTGGCTGGCGGCATGGCCCGTGGGCTGAGCATCGGCTTGATTGTTACCCTGCTGTCGCTGGCCTTTACCCGGTTGTCGATCCATAACCTGCCGATGGTGGTGATTACCGTGTTTCTGACTTCGGCGCTGTTCTCTCTGGGTGGCTTCATCAACGCCATGCTGGCCACCAAGTTTGACGATATCTCCATCGTGCCGACGTTTATCCTGACGCCGCTGACCTATCTGGGCGGCGTGTTTTATAGTATCCAGATGCTGCCGGATTTCTGGCAGGGTGTGTCCATGGTCAATCCGATCCTGTACATGGTAAACGGTTTCCGCTTTGGCATATTGGGCGTTTCGGACGTTAATCCGTTCGTCTCTCTTGGTATGATCCTCGCCTTTATTGTGGTCCTTGCCACCATTGCCCTTCGTATGTTGGCGAAAGGCAAAGGCATCCGTCACTGAATCGCTGCAGGAAAACGTCATGGCTCTGGATAAAGCACCGCTGGGCAAAACCAGTCAATACCCGGATCAATACGATCCGCATTTGTTATTTCCCGTGCCAAGGGAAGAGAACCGCCGGCGTAGTGGCCTGCAGGACGGTCGCTGGCCCTGGTTCGGTGAGGATCTCTGGCAAGCCTGGGAGGTCTCCTGGCTGCGCCCGGGCGGCGTGCCGGTGGTGGTCTGGGCGGAAATTCGTTTCCCTGCCGCGTCACCGGCCATTATTGAAAGCAAATCCCTGAAGCTGTACCTCAACTCCTTCAACCAGACGGTGTTCTCCTCGGTTAATCAGGTACGCCAGACCCTGGAGGCAGACCTGTCCAGTGCCTGCGGTGCCGCCGTGCATGTCCAAATGCAAAGCGTGGATGAAACGGCACCCGCCATTGGGCGCCCCGAGGGCTATCAATTGATTGACGATCTGCCAGTAGAGGACGTGGTTTACGACTATGCGCCGGAGTCGCTGGTGGCGGGAGGCGAAGTGGTCACCGAGCAGTTGTGTTCGCATTTGCTGAAAAGCAACTGCCCGGTCACCGGGCAGCCGGATTGGGCGACGGTGCTGGTCCGTTATACCGGTCCGAAAATCGATCAGGCCGGTTTGTTGCGTTACATTGTCAGCTTCCGGCAAGAACAGGATTTTCACGAACATTGCGTGGAAACCCTGTTCACGGATTTGATGAACCGTTGTCAGCCGAACGACTTAATGGTGTGTGCCCGATATACTCGCCGGGGCGGCCTGGATATCAATCCCTGGCGCAGTACCCGGGCGCAGGACGGCCCCGGTCCGCGTTTGGTTCGCCAGTAAAGGAGCGCAGAAGTATGAGCACGGTTACCCGATTTTTGATGAACCGGGCTTCAGAGCCTCGCTTGCAGGCGCCCGCTCCCGGGCAAGAGGTGCTGGACCGGGCTTTTCAGTGTGCCGGCCGGGCGCCGGATCATGCCTTGCTCCGGCCCTGGCGTTATCTGGTTCTGGAAGGCCAGGCTCTGAACGATCTGGGGGATGCCTTCGCCGCTGCCTGCGCCAACAACGCCACGGAGAAGGAGCTGGAAAAGGCCCGCAACGCGCCGTTCCGTGCGCCGATGATTATTGTCGGCATAGCCAGCCCCCGACATCATCCCAAGGTACCGGAAATTGAACAGGTGCTGGCGGCCGGTAGCGGGCTCACGTTGTTGTCGCTGGCGCTCAATGATGCCGGCTTCGGTACCATGTGGCGGACCGGGCCGGTGGCTTACGCCGGTAGCGTGCACCAGGCCCTGGGGCTGGCGGAGAACGAACAAATTGTTGGTTTTCTCTATACCGGTACCATCACCGCGCAAAAGCCGGTAGTGCCTCGCCCCGGTAACGAGGAGTTTGTTGAGTATCGGCAAACCCTGAAGTACTGAGGAAACGGTTTGCCGGCCACTGAAAAGGGCGCCGGTTTTATGCCGCTTTATTTTTGATCAATTGCCCTCCAGCCCGCACCGTTGCGGGCTTTTTCATTTCTGGCACCCCTCTTGCATTTCCTCCGGCAGAACGCAAAAGCGGCAAACCGGCAACACGACCGGCGGCCATTGCAGGATTCCGGAGGCATACATGGCAATCAGTTTTGACAACGCATTGGGCATTCACGAGCACGCCCTGCAAGCCCGGGTGAAGCGTGCCGAGGTGCTGGCCAATAATCTCGCCAACGCCGACACGCCAGGCTACAAGGCTCGTGACATCGACTTCCAGGCAATGATGCAGAAAGCTCAGAACTCGGTATCCGGTTTTCAGATGGAAACCACGCACAACGGGCACATGGACACATCCAGCCCCGGCGCCGACGGCGAGTTGCTGTATCGCACGCCAAACCAGCCCTCCATTGATGGCAATACGGTCGAGGCACAAAGCGAACAGACCCGTTTTATGCGCAACGCCATGGATTACCAGGCCAGTTTCGAATTTTTGAGCAGCAAGTTCTCCGGGCTGAAGAAAGCCCTGAAGGGCGAATAAGCGGCCAATTACTGATTTCTTAAGGAGACAGTCATGTCACTGGGCAACATTTTCGACATCGCAGGTTCCGGCATGACCGCGCAGTCACTGCGCCTTAATACCACCGCCTCGAACATTGCCAACGCGGAGACCGCCAGCTCCAGCACCGAGAACACCTATCGGGCCCGCAAGCCGGTGTTTGCCGCTGTTCAGCAGTCCATGCTGAATCCCGGCCAGCAACCTCTCGGCGGTTCGGGTGAACAGGGGCCGGGAGCCGGTGTGCGGGTTGACGGTATTGTGGAAAGCGATGCCGAACTGCAAATGCGTTATGAACCGAATCACCCGGCCGCCAATGAAGATGGCTACGTGTATTACCCGAACGTGAATGTGGTGGAAGAGATGGCTGACATGATGTCGTCATCCCGCAGCTTCCAGATGAACGTGGATGTGATGAACGCCACTAAATCCATGATGCAACGAGTTCTGACACTGGGTCAGCAGTAAAAGGTAGGAGACAATCATGAGCGCAGTGAATTCCGCAGCAGCCTCAGACGTACTGAGCCAGTTTCAGATCCAGCAGGACAAGCAGGCCAAGGGTGGTAGCGAGCTGGGTAAGGACGCCTTCATGGAGTTGATGCTGGCCCAAATGAAGAACCAGGACCCGCTCAAACCCCAGGAAAACGGCGACTTCGTGGCCCAGCTGGCGCAGTTCAGTTCCCTGGAGGAAATGCAGAACCTGTCCGGCACCGTGGATGATGTAGCCGGCCAGTTTCGCTCCAGCCAGGCGCTGCAGGCCTCGGCCATGGTGGGCAAGACCGTTCTGGCGCCTTCCAACGTGGGCATCCTGGGTAGTAGTGGTGAGCTGTCGGGCACCGTGGAAGTGCCGGCCACGACCGGCGGTTTGAAAATTTCCATTGAAAACCAGGCCGGCGAACGGGTTCGCCAGATTGATATGGGGGGGCAACAAGCCGGTGTGACCAGTTTTACCTGGGACGGTGAAGACGGCAACGGCAATAAATTGCCGCCCGGTCCTTACAAAATTGTGGCTGAAGGTTCCTACCCGTCCGGAACCGAGCAACTTGGCACCATGGTGAGCGCCAATGTAGACAGTGTCTCTCTGGGGCAGGGCGGTAATATCAGCCTGAATCTGGCCGGCATGGGTTCCCTGCCGCTGTCTGAAGTCAAACAAATTAACTGATCCGGTGTCCGACAGGAGGTAACAAGATATGGCATTTAACACAGGTTTGAGTGGCCTTCGCGCCGCACAGGTGGATCTGGACGTCACCGGTAATAACATCGCCAACGCCAGCACTGTTGGCTTTAAGAGCAGCCGGGCCCAGTTCGGTGATCTGTACGCCAATGGCTTTTTGAGTTCCGGTAAAAACTCGGTGGGGGACGGTGTCACCGTACAGGATATCCAGCAGGAGTTCGGGCAGGGCAATATCAGCTTTACCGACAATGGTCTGGACATGGCCATCGACGGCGATGGTTTCTTTGTACTGAGCGATGGCGGTGAAACCCGTTATTCCCGGGCTGGTCAGTTCGGTATCGATAAAGAAGGTTTTGTGGTTAACAACCAGAACATGAAGGTGCAGGGTTACACGGCGGATGACGATGGCAATATCTCCGGTGTACGTGGAGATTTGCAGATCGAGACCGATAACCTGGCGCCGCGCCGGACGACCAATTTGCAGACGGATCTGAATCTGGATTCACGTGAGTCAGTGCTCTCCAGAAAAGAACGTAATTGGGATGATTTGGAAGATTTAGACACACTTCGTGATACGTCCTTCTCGTTTGAGTATGAGGATAATTCTAGCTATGAAGTTGATTTTGCTCCATTGGGAACTGAAGCCTCGGCATCTGACATAGCCGCAGAGCTTAATAATGCTCCGGGTGTTTCCGCGTCTGCCACCACAGTAGCTGATTTAGGTGACCCTAACATTGCGGATTTCGGAACGTTTTCTTTAAGCGTTCCCGGAGAAGGGGATATTGATATTGAGGATGCGACTAGCCTTAGAGAACTGGCAGACAATATTAATAAGCAGGGTAACTCCTCTGTGACCGCAGTTTATGAGGAAGGCAGTGGTGGCGCTGGTGACAGCTTCAGGATCATACATAGTGGCGGTGAGCCGTTGGAAGTCAGCTTTGACGGCAATACAGACACTTATGAAGGCCAAGTGTATATAAACACCGATAGTACCGTAACTGGCATTGTGGCTGATGCGGCTCCTGGTTATGTTCTGGATCAGTTCGACAAAGATCTTCAGAAAATGAACCCATTCAACCCCCTAGACCAACGCACCTATAACCACGCCACTTCTACTACGGTTTATGACAGCCTGGGTAATTCCCACGAGATGACCCAGTTCTATGTCAAGGAGCCATCGCCTGGAAATGGTGTTGGCGAGAGTCAGTGGTCCGTGTATCTGCAGATCGACGGCGAGATGGTTGGCGGAACGGATCAGGCACCCTACACCGCTACTTTCAATGAAAGTGGCGAACTCTCCTCGATTACCGATCAAAATGGTGAGGTTTCGGCCAACGGTGAAATCGTCGTTACGGACTGGACACCGAAAGATCCCAATGGGGAACCAAATGGAGCCGATGGCCCTCCGCCAAACCCGGACGACGTTGTGACGCCGATTCCCGAGCCAGCCGAGAGTTCCGCATTTGTTCTGGATCTGGGTAATGCCACCCAGTACGGGGCGGCGTTCGGTGTGAACGAGCAGCAAAACGGTTACACAACGGGGCGCCTCTCTGGCCTGGATGTATCGGATGAAGGGGTGATATTCGCCCGCTATACGAATCGTCAGTCCAACGCGCTGGGGCAGGTGGCTCTTGCCAGTTTCAATAACACGGACGGCCTTTCTCCGGTGGGCGATACTGCCTGGGTTGAAACTTTCGAGTCCGGCCAGCCGGTGATTGGCCAGCCAGGCACGGGGACACTCGGCGCCATTGCTTCCAGTTCGGTCGAGGAATCCAACGTGGATCTCTCAGCGGAACTGGTGAACCTGATCATTGCCCAGCGTAACTATCAGGCCAACGCCAAGACCATTGAAACCTCCGATGCGGTCACCCAGACCATCATCAACCTCCGCTAATAACCCCACCATGTGAACATGGCACGACTCCTGCAGGAAGACTGGAAACAGTCAAATTTCCGGCAGGAGTTTGCCCATGGACAAAGCTCTCTACATTGGGATGTCTGGTGCCAAGCAGAACATGATGGCCCAGCGTGCCCACGCCAATAACCTGGCCAACGTGAATACCACTGGCTTCAAGAAAGACTTTGCCCAGGCCCGCAGTATGCCGGTGTTTGGAGGCGAAGGGCAGCCCACTCGCGCCTATGCCATGACCGAGCGCCCGGGAACCGATCTCTCTTCCGGTGCCTTGCAGGAAACCGGCCGCAAACTCGATGTCGCGCTTGAAGGCGACGGGTGGCTGGCGGTTCAGAACGGGCAGGGCGAAGAAGTCTTTACCCGTAGCGGCAGTTTGCAAGTGGATGTAAACGGCATGCTGCGATTGTCCAGCGGCGAAATGGTCATGGGTAATGGTGGCCCGGTCGCCCTGCCACCCTACGACAACGTGCAGGTTGGCCGGGATGGCACTATCTCCGTGGTGCCGGTGGGCGGCCCGCCAGACCAGTTGGTTGAGGTGGACCGCCTGAAACTGGTTAACCCGCCGGCAGACGCGCTGGAAAAAGGCGAGGACGGATTTATCCGCAGGAAGCCTGACGAAGCACTGGACGGGCCGGAACCTGCCGACGGCACCATGCGTGTTGCCACTGGTTTTCTGGAGAGTTCCAACGTGAATGCCGTGGAAGAGATGATCTCCAACCTGCAGTTGTCTCGGCAGTACGAGATGCAGGTGAAGGTGATGTCCACCGCCAACGAAAATTCCGAAGCAACGGCACGGCTTTTGCAGAATCTCTGATAACACCGATTTAAACGCACCGACTGCCAAAAAAACGGCAAAAAATCGTCGGCCAGATGGCAGAAGGTAAGGAGTAAAACCATGCATCCAGCACTTTGGGTCAGTAAAACCGGGTTGAGCGCGCAGGACACCAACATGTCCACTATTTCCAACAACCTGGCCAACGTGAACACCACCGGTTTCAAGCGTGACCGAGCGGTATTCCAGGATCTGCTGTACCAGGTGAACCGGCAGCCCGGTGGTCAGAATACGGAAAACTCCCAGCTGCCGTCGGGTTTGCAATTGGGTACCGGTGTTCGAGTGGTGGGCACGGCCAAACAGTTTACCCAGGGGAACCTGCAGGTGACCGAACAGCCGCTGGACATGGCCGTCGATGGCCGTGGCTTTTTCCAGATTGAAATGCCGGATGGACAGATTGCCTACACCCGCGATGGCCAATTCCAGCTGAACTCCGATGGCGATGTGGTTACGCCTGACGGCTTCCCGCTGCAGCCGAACATCAACGTGCCGGAAAACGCCACCAACGTCACCATTGGCAAGGACGGCACCGTAACGGCGGTAACGGATGACCAGGCCGCCCCGATCAACCTGGGCCAGGTGACTCTGGTGGACTTCATCAACCCGCAGGGGCTGCAGGCCATTGGCAACAACCTGTTCAAGGAAACCGCGGCCAGTGGCGATCCGGCAGAGGGTGAGCCGGGCCTGGCAGGTCTGGGCAGCGTTGAGCAGGGCACCATCGAGTCCTCAAACGTGGAAGTGGTGGAAGAGCTGGTCAACATGATCACCACCCAGCGAGCTTATGAAATGAACTCGAAAGTGGTGTCCAGCACCGACCAGATGCTCCAGTTCATCACCAACAACATCGGGTAAGTTATGAAAAGCCTTCATCAACTGATTAAAACAGAACGTCCGGCCACCCTGGCTCTGGTGGGCGCCCTGGTGTTGTTGCAGGGCTGTACTGCCATGACACGCCAGCGTGCCGAGCCGAATGACCCGGCCTACGCACCAGCCAGGGCTCAAACCATGGTCCAGCGTAACCCGGACTCAGGCGCCATTTACCAGGTATCGCGTAACTACAACCTGTATGGCGATACCAAGGCACTGAACGTGGGTGACGTGTTGACGGTTCGTCTGCAGGAGTCGACCAGTGCCAGCAAGAACGCTGAAACCAGCATCACCAAGGATCAGGAGCTGGGCCTGGCCGAGCCGAACATTTTCGGATACAACAATATTGGCCTGAGCGCCTCTGCCAACCTGGAACGGGATTTTGAAGGTTCGGCGGAAGCGGACCAGAGCAACAGCCTGGCGGGCAGCATCAGTGTGACCGTGGTCGAAGTGTTGCCGAACGGTGTACTGCGTGTACGGGGTGAAAAATGGCTGTCGCTGACCAATGGCGAGGAGTACATCCGGATGACCGGCCTGGTGCGCCCACAGGATATCCAGCCGGACAACACGGTAGCCTCCAATCGCGTGGCCGATGCCCGTTTTGCCTATGGCGGTACCGGCGATTTCGACCAGGCCAATCAGATGGGCTGGCTGGCCCGGTTCTTCAACAGTGAGTGGTGGCCGCTATGATTCGCAAGTATCTTGCCGTATTTACCCTGCTGGCGGTTTGTGCCGCCCCGGTGATGGCCGATCGCCTGAAAGACATGGCCAAGGTCAAGGGTGTACGTAACAACCAGCTGGTTGGTTACGGCCTGGTGGTGGGCCTGGATGGTACCGGCGATTCCGCGCCGTTCACCAACCAGACCCTGCGCAACATGATGGAAAAATTCGGTATCAGCCTGCCGGAAGGGGTGAACCCGAGCTCTGACAACGTAGCAGCGGTGACCATCAGTGCCAATTTGCCGCCGTTCGCCAAATCCGGCCAGGAACTGGATGTGACGGTGTCTTCCATTGGCAACGCCGAAAGCCTGCGTGGCGGTACTCTGCTCATGACCCCGCTGCGCGGTGCGGATGACCAGGTGTACGCCATGGCTCAGGGCAGCCTGATTGTGGGCGGCTTCGGGGCCGGTGGTCAGGACGGCTCGCGTATTACCGTGAATGTGCCCAGTGTGGGGCGTATTCCGAACGGCGCCACCATTGAGCGCGAGGTGCAATCTCCGTTCACCCGTGGCGACACCATTACCTTTAACCTGATGCGCTCGGACTTCACCACCGCCCGTCGTGTGGTCGAGGCGATCAACGCGAAGCTGGGCCCGGACATGGCCTACGCCCACGATGCCACCTCCGTGTCTGTTCGGGCACCGCGAGACCCGTCCCAGCGCGTCAGCTTTCTGTCGATTCTGGAAAACATTGAGGTGGAGCCGGCGGAGTCTTCGGCTCGTGTTGTGATCAATAGCCGCACCGGGACCATTGTGGTGGGCGAAAACGTGAAGGTGAGCCCGGCCGCCATCACCCACGGCAACATGACCGTCACCATTCAGGAAAACCCGGACGTGGTGCAACCCAACCCGCTGGCTGAAGGTGAAACCGCCGTGGAACAGAATACCCAGATCGCCGTTACCGAAGACCCGGCCCGTATGTTCCAGTTTGGCCCGGCCACCACCCTGAACGACATTGTCCAGGCGGTGAACCAGGTGGGCGCGGCTCCGGGTGATGTAATGGCAGTTCTTGAAGCACTGAAACAGGCCGGCGCATTGCGTGCCGAGCTGATTGTTATCTAGGTGTGACCATGCAGGACTATCGCGTACAACAGGCTCAGGTATATACCGACTTTCAGGGGCTGAACGCCATGAAAGCCCAGGCCCGCACGGACAAAAAGGCGGCTCTGGAGCAGGTGGCAAAACAGTTTGAGGGGCTTTTCCTGCAGGAAATGCTCAAGTCCATGCGCAAGGCTGGCGAAGTCTTTGCCGAGGACAACTACCTCAACAGCAATGAGAGCAAGACCTACCGCGATATGTTCGACAGCCAGGTCAGCCTGAGCATGGCTGACGGCGCCGGAACCGGCCTGGCCGAAGCGCTGGTGCGCCAGCTCGGCCAGCAAATCCCGGGCATGGACAGCAACGGTGAAAAACTGGCTGCCCACAAGGCATCTCTGGCGGATTACGACCGCAGCCTGCCGGCGATTTCCCGAGAACTGCCGGATCAGCTGTCAGAGGTGAAGTCCTTGTCCACGGTAGCGAAGGATTCTGTTCGGTCCGAAGCAGGGAGCCGGACCGGGCAGAGCGCAGTTAATGATTTGCCCGAGACTTTCGAATCCGCCGAGCAGTTTGTCGGCAAACTGATGCCGGTGGCGGAAAAAGTTGCAGAGGAAAGCGGCATCGACCCGAAACTGATGGTTGCCCAGGCGGCCCTGGAAACCGGGTGGGGCCGCCACATGATTGAGGGCGATGGTAACGAGCCAAGCTTCAACCTGTTTGGTATCAAGGCTGACAGCCGCTGGAATGGCGAAGCCGTCACCATAACCACCACGGAATTCCGCGGTGGTGTGCCTATGAAAGAGAAGGCGGATTTCCGCGCCTACCCGGACTACGAAGCGAGCTTCCGGGATTACGTTGACTTCCTGCAAAGCAACCCGCGTTACAAAGACGTGCTGTCTTCGGCCGACCAGCCGGAAGTCTTTGCCGATAAGTTGCAGGAAGCCGGTTACGCCACGGATCCGGAATACGGCGCCAAGATCCGCAGCATTATGAATCGCAGTGCGGCAATGACGCTGTCCATGCGTGGCACGGGTACAGGGGAGTAATACATCATGGCAGGATTGATCGGAATCGGTTTGACTGGCGTGCTGGGCCACCAGGCTGCCCTGAATACCACAGCTAACAACATCACCAATGCCAATACCCCGGGTTACAGCCGCCAGGAAGTGCAGTTCGAGACCCAGGAAGGCCAGCGCACCGGTGCCGGCACCATTGGCAGTGGCGTATCCGTTTCCAACATTCGCCGGTTGGCGGACGAGTACCTGACCCAGCAATTGCGTGAAGACAGCACCCTGAACGGAGAACAGCAGGCGTTGAATTCCGAACTGAGCCGGCTGGACAACCTGCTTGGTGGTGAAGACACAGGCCTGAACAAGGCATTGAACAACTTCTTTGCCGCCATGCAAAACGCAGCGGAAGACCCCACTTCCTTGCCGCAACGTCAGCTGGTTCTAAGCGAAGGCCAGCAGGTGGTTAACCGTTTTCAGGGTCTGAACGAGGAACTGATCCAGCAACGGGAATCCATCAAGACCCAGATGCAGCAGGGCGTGAAAGATGCCAACTCCCTGCTCAACAGCATTGCCGACCTGAACCTGGCCATCTCCGAATCGCCGGGAATTGCCCAGGGCAAGATGCCGCTTGAGCTGATGGATCAGCGGGATGAAAAACTCCGTCAGCTTTCCGAGCTGGTCAGCGTTAAGGTGACCGAAACCGAGGGTAGCCAGATCAACGTGTCGCTGGCTAACGGTATGGCCCTGGTTACGGGCAACAACTCTGCGGAGTTTGCGACTCGTACCAGCGCGGAAGATCCGAGCCGTTTGGAGTTTATTCTTGAAAGTTCCGGGCGGACCCTGTTGGTGGACGATCAGATCAAGGGCGGCAAGCTGGGCGGCCTGCGCCGTTTTGATCAGGAAGCCTTGCGCCCGGCCTTCGATGAGCTGGGCCGTCTCGCTATTGCGTTGTCGTCTTCCATTAACCACCAGCATGAAATCGGCATGGATCTGGAGGGTGAGCTGGGAGGTAATTTCTTCTCCGATATCAATAACTCAGCTGTTGAGCGCAGCCGGGTGGTAGCCAATGCCAACAACGCTGAACCGAAAAATGCTCAACTGGCAGTGGAGATCACTGATAGCACCGAGCTGCCGGCTGGTACGTGGTCTCTGCAGTTCTCCGGTGACGGCCGTAATTTTGAGCTTATCAACGCTGAAAGCGGTGAAACGGTTCGCCAGGGGCGGCTGCCGGATCCGGTACAATCGGAAATCTCCATGGACGGCTTCAATATCCGTGTGGAAGGCGGGCAATTTAATGCTGGTGACAAGTTTTTGATCCAGCCCAGCCGCAATGCGGCCGAAAGCATTGGCATGAATATTCGCCGGGAAGAGGATCTGGCGTTTGCGAGCCCGATTCGGGCGAAGGAAGGGGGTGTCGATCCGGCTGTACCCGGCGACCCGCCGAAGGAAAATCTTGGTTCAGCAGTTATAAATCAGGGCACAATGCTGAATGTTCGTAATCCAAATACTAACGGTCTGCTGGAGGGGTTCCAAACTAGTGGCGCGCTCGCTAATGGGCCGATGAGGATTAAGTTTGAAAACGACGGCTCGGATATTGTTTATCGTATTTATGACGGCAGTAATACGGAGATTAGTCAAGCAGATTATCCAGATGGGATTACTTACAACCCACAGAAAATCAACAGGATTTTTGGTGATGACGTTTCAGGTGGTGCTCTTTACCAAGGGTATCAGTTTGAGATGACCGGCGAGCCAGCCAATGGCGATATTTTTACCGTTGAATTTAACGATAATGGTATTTCAGATAACCGCAATGCCGAACTGCTGGCGGCTCTGGGCACCCAGAACACCATGAATGGCGGCACCCAGAATTTCACCGAGGGCTATGCCGGCCTGGTGGAAGACATTGGCGTGAAAACCCGCCAGAGCCAGCTGGATAAAGAAGCCAGCTCTACCTTGCTGGAACAGTCCAACAACCAGCGCGAGTCTGTATCCGGTGTAAACCTGGACGAAGAAGCCGGCAAACTGATTCAGTATCAGGCGGCCTATAACGCGTCATCGCAGGTAATGTCGGTGGCGCAGGATCTGTTCAATACGTTGCTGCAAAGCTTCCGTTAATAGTTGAGGTAACCGACGATGATTCGAATTTCATCACAACAGATCTTCAACGGCGGGATTAACCGGTTGCAGGGTATCAACAGCAACCTGGTGGACACCCAGCAACAGATTTCCACGGGCAAGAAGGTGAACAAGCCTTCGGACGATCCTGTGGCAGCAGCACGTATTCTCAAGCTGGACCAGGAGCTGCGGCAAAATGACAGTTACACCCGCAATGCCACTTTGGCGGATAACCGTCTGAAGCAGGAAGAAAATTCCCTTCAAAGCTCCGTGGATATTATTCAGCGGGTGCGGGAACTCACAGTGGAGGCCGGTAGTGGCTCACTGTCACCAAACGATCGGCAGTCCATTGCCGCCGAACTGAAAGAACGGTTGGGCCAGCTGGCCAACATCGCCAACACCCAGGATGCATCGGGCGAATATATTTTCAGCGGCTTTCAGGGGCAGACTCCGGCTTTTGCCAAGGACGGCTTTGGTGACTGGAAATATCAGGGAGACGAAGGCCAGAGAGTTCTGGAAATTGATGAGGGTGTGACGGTCCCAATCAGTGACCACGGGAAAGGGATTTTTGTGGATGTGCCGAAATCGGTGTCGGTGGTCGATTCCGATGACGGTACTGGTAGCGCTCAGGCAAATGGTTACATTTCTGATCTTGAAGTGGTGGCCCCTAAGTCTCTTCGGGATACTTTCGGTTCTAGAGCACCATCTGACCTTCGGTTGACAATTAATGAAGTCAGTCCAGGAAGCTATGAGATCGAGAATGTTTACGATGATAGGCCAACTGGCGACCCCACTAATCCACCACCTACCAAGCTAAATGCTGCTCCAATTCCTTTCGTGCCAGGTGAAGAGGTTCAGGTGGCTGGTATGAATATGACGTTCAATGAGGTTTCGGACAATGAAGAGTACACGATTGGTGTCAACGACAAGCAGTCGGTATTTGGAACTATCGAAAACCTGATCGACGGCCTGGAAGGCGTAGCCAAGGGTACATCGCGCGGAAACGCTGAATATAACACTCTGATTGCCGAATCCCTGACCAACCTGGACAACGCTCAGGAAAAAATCATCCTCAAACAGACCGAGTTGGGCGGCCGGCTGAACGCAGTGGAGTCCACCACCGCCTTTCTGGAGGACTCCGGCCTGTACACCAAGGAAATCCGCTCCCAGCTGCAGGATGTGGATTACGCCGAGGCCATCAGTAACTTGAGCTTCCAGAGCTTCGTGTTGCAGGCGGCCCAGCAGTCCTTTGCGCAGGTGTCCCGGCTGTCACTTTTTGATCGCCTGTAACAGCATGAGGCCGCGGTGAATTTTCGTTGCGGCCCGGTTGCTTTCAGGCTCAGGGTCAGTATAATTCACCCACTCTCCAATGGCGGCGTGGTGAAATTGGTAGAAACGACGGTTTCAAAATCCCTTTGGGTAAAAACCGTGGGGGGTCGCGTGCGCCCGCGCGTCCC
>JABXHG010000195.1 GCA_013393545.1 Alteromonadaceae bacterium
TTTTGTGGCGCGGGGGCGCCAACACCCGGCAGTGGGGGGGGGGGGGGGAGGAGGGGCAGGCGGGCGTGGGGGGGGGCGGCCACCGGCCACGGGGGAAACCACAGAAGGCGGAGCGGCGGGCACGGGGGTCGGTCTGTGCCCCGGGCGGCGGCCCATTTGGAGAGCATGGCGTTGTCGCGGATGGCGCCGTAGATGCTTTCCAGGTCGTCCTGCACGGTGGTCAGGTAGCAGGAAGACAACTGGGAATGGCGGGTGCCGCTGTTGAACAGTGTGGGCGTGCTGGCCATGTAGTCGAAGCTGGACAGCAGGCTATAGAACTCGATGGCGCGGGCGTTGGGGTCGTCTTCACGAAGCGCGAGGCCCATGGCGACGCGCATGAAGAATACCTGCGGCAGTTCCAGGCGGGCTTTGTTCCAGTTCAGGAAATAGCGGTCGTACAGGGTCTGCAGGCCGAGGAAGCCGAACTGGAAGTCGCGCTCGGGTTTCAGGGCGCTGGCCAGTTGGTCCAGGTCGAAGGCGGCCATGGCTTCATCCAGCAGTTCGTAACGGATGCCGGCAGCAATAAACGCTTTCAGTGCCTGTGGATAAACCTCCGCCAGCGGCAGATCCCTTGGCAAGTCCAGTGCCTGGGCATTTTCCAGACGCAGCTGTTCCAGCAGCAGGCGGGCGGTGACGGCGCTGTAGTCCGGCTCCATTTCTATCCGGCCTCGAGCGGTCATTACCAGGGCGGAGAGCACGTCTTCCTCGGCAATGCCGTCGTAGAGGTTGGTGATGGCGTCTTCAACCAGGGAGTCGCCATCGATGCCTTCAAGGCCGGTGGCGGCCTGCTCTACCTGGAGTTTCATCAGGCCCAGGTCGAGCGGGGCGATTTCGCCGGTGGCTTTTTTCACGGTCAGGTGTGGGTGGGCTTCCACCGGATCTTCGATGGCGCGCCGGCGGGCGTGGTCTTCGCGGTAGAGCACGTAGGCGCGGGCCACTTTCTGTTCTTCGGCCCGCATCAGGGCCAGTTCCACCTGGTCCTGAATGTCTTCGATATGCACTTTGCCGCCCGCTTGCAGGCGACGGCTGATGGCTTGAATCACCTGGCCGGTGACTTGCTGAACGGCGTTGTTGATGCGGGCAGAACCGGCGGCTTTGTTGCCTTCCACGGCCAGAAAGGCCTTGGTGACGGCGACGCTGATTTTTGACGGGTCAAAACCAACGAGGGTGCCGTTGCGTTTGATGACCTGGAGGGCTTCGGTTTGGGTGTGAGCGGCAGGCTGAGATTCAGCCAGGGCAGAGACGGACATCGCACTTCTCCTTTAAACGCGTTGGTGTTGCAGACTTCGCGTTTAAAGAAGGTGGGTGCGCCACGGAAGAACACGGGAAAAGCGAAAGACAAAGACGTTATTGGCCACTAAATCCACGAAAGAACACGAACAAAGACTAACTACGAAAAGCAAAAAGCTTTCTTGTCTTTTAATTTCGTGTTCTTTCGTGGATTTAGTGGCTAAAAAATCTTTTCATCTTTTCCTTCCGTTGATTCCGTGGCAAAAATCCGGAACCCGCCTGCTCACCTTTTAAACGCGAAGGTGCAGTGAGGGAGCCCCATTGAGTGCTGGAGGCTCCACATCCTTGGCAGGTCTTCGGACTCAGGGGCGTGAACCGTGTGGTTCAGCCTTGCGTGGCGACTTCCCGGCTTGGAGGTTCCTGGCCAGTGTCTTGAGTGCCACGCTCGTTACCAAATACCGCTGAGCGTCAGTTCCGGACTCTCACCGGATTCCCGACTACCGTTTGAACAAGATGATCATCTACTGATCACAACATATGGTAGTTAACCAAGGACAGGCTCACTATATAGAGAGGTGCAGCCGGAGACAAGGCCCCGGCTGCCATACCGTTCAGATGGCGTGCATGACCATGTACAGCCCCACACCGCCCATCACCACGGTATACGGCAGGGCCATCACCACCATCTTGCCGTAGGACAGCCGCACCAACGGGGCAATGGCGGAGGTGAGCAGGAACAGGAAGGCAGCCTGGCCGTTGGGGGTCGCCACGCTGGGCAGGTTGGTGCCGGTGTTGATAGCTACCGCCAACGTTTCAAAGTGACTCTGGCTGATAGCGCCGGCGTCCAGCGCCTGTTTTACTTCGCTGATGTACACGGTGGCCACGAAGACGTTGTCGCTGATCATCGACAACAGGCCGTTGGCGATGAAGAACATGCCAGGCTGCTGGCCTTCCGGCAGGCTGAGCACATAGTTAATGATGGGCGCGAACAGGTGTTGCTCATGAATCACCGCGACAATGGCGAAGAACACCACCAGCAGAGAGGTGAACGGCAGGGATTCCTGGAAGGCTTTGCCGATTTGCCCTTCGTCGGTGATGCCGGTGAACGAGGTCACCAGGATAATCACCAGCAGGCCAATCAGGCCCACTTCGGCCAAGTGGAACGCCAGCCCACACACCAGAATGACGGCGGCGGCAGCCTGCACCCATAGGGCGGCCTGGTCTGACTTGGTGCGCCGGGCTCGCTCGTTCTCGGCGAACTCTTCCAGCACCCGCCGAACCGGCTTGGGCAGCCGTCCGCCGTAACCAAACCAGCGTAGTTTCTCCAGCGCCCAACAAGTTGCGAAGCCCGCCACCAGCACCGGCAGGCTGATGGGCGCCATGTGCAGAAAGAACTCGGCGAAATTCCAGCCCACTACCTTGGCGATCAACAGGTTTTGCGGCTCGCCCACCATGGTGGCCACGCCCCCAAGCGCTGTACCAATGGCGCCGTGCATCAGCAGGCTGCGCAGGAACGCGCGGAAGTCTTCCAGGTCTTCACGATGCAGTTCGATGACTTCATCATCGCTGTTGGCGTTATGGTCCTTGTGCTGGTAACCCTTGCCGGAGGCCACCTTGTGGTACACAGAGAAAAAACCCACGGCCACGCTTATAATTACGGCGGTCACGGTCAGAGCATCCAGAAACGCGGACAGCAAGGCTGCCGCCCCACAGAACAACAAAGACAGCGCTGATTTGGAGCGCACGCCCACCAGAATCTGGGTAAAGGTCACCAGCAGCAGCTCTTTCATGAAGTAGATACCGGCCACCATGAACATCAGCAGCAGAATCACCGGGAAGTTGGTCAGCACTTCGGCGTACACTGCATCCGGTGTGGTGAGACCAATCAACAGGGCTTCCACCGCCAGCAAACCGCCGGGCAGCAACGGGTAGCACTTGAGGGCCATGGCCAGGGTGAAGATGAACTCGGCAATCAGTAACCAGCCGGTGAAACCGGGGCCGAGGACAAACATCACAATGGGATTGGCGATCAGGAAAAGCAGGATGACCTGCTTGTACCAGGCGGGCGCCCGGCCGAGAAAATTATGGGTAAAGCCGGAAATAACAGTGTTGGCCATTGCACGATTCTTTCTGACGGTGGCTGGCAAAGGAGTGTGCCGCAAATTGCCGCGAACATCCTTGATATTTGTGCATCGGACACTGGCCGAAAGTCGCGAAAAGGCGCTTTGAAAGCAGAAAGGGTTGGGCGCTTGCCCGGTGCGCCCACATTATAAAACCAGAAAAGGTAGCTTGCGATATTTGTAATTGTACCGACGCCGGTTATTGCCGGGACTGATCAACAATGATCAGCTCATCAAGGTCAAAACCTTTGGCGCGGGCCGTTTCTTTGAAGTCTTCCAGTACCGAATCACTCACCTCCGGCGTTCGTGCCATCAGCCACAGATAATCCCGGTTGTAGCCGGTGATGTAGGCGTGGGAATAGTCGTCATCCAGACCAAACACCACGTAAGACGCGTAAAAAGGCCCGAAAAATGAAACCTTGAGATGGCCGGTGCTGCTGTTATCCACAAACACCGCCCTGCCCTCGGCTTCTTCCCACTCGCCGGTCTCGGCGTTATAGCCCCGGTTGATGACCTTGATGCTACCGTCGTCATTCTTGGTGTATTCCGCAGTGACCTGGCTCAGGCCTTCCTCAAAGGAATGGTCCAGGCGAGCGATTTCATACCAGGTGCCCAGGTAGCGGTCTTTGTCGAGGTTATCCACGGGCTCGATGCCGTCGGGGGGTGCCGGTGCAGCCGGTCAATACGATGGTGAGTGTTAAAAATGCAATCACGCGCTGGATCATCACGGCTGTCCGCTCCTTGTATTTCCGAGGTTTCCCCTTTCCTACGCAACCGGCAGGTAAATGGGGCATTCCGGCGGATCGATGATAACGTAAAAAATCGGGCCCGAGTGACCGGGCCCGATCTTGTGTCGGCTTGTTGAACGGTTCAAAACTTGTAGGAAACCGACGCTTTCACGTCACGTTCAGCACCGTAGTAGCAGAACTCCACACTGTTGTAACAGGACGCCACGTATTCCTTGTCCAGTAGATTGTTCACATTCAATTGAGCGGTCACACCCGGCAGTCCCTGACGGGCGAAGTTGTAGGCCAGGACCATGTCCACTAGCGTGTAATCCGGGACTTCCTCGGTGTTGGCATCATCCGCCTGCATGTCGCGGATGTGTCGAACTCCAAGCCCGGTGCGGGCTCCATCCAGAATGCCCTGGTCAAAGCGGTAGCCGGTCCAGAGCGTCAGCTGATGTTTCGGCGACTGGCTGGCCTGGTTGCCTTGACGGTACGCCTCGGCTTTTGCAAAGGTAACGTCGGTGTAGGCGTAGCCGGCCTGAACGCTGAGGTTATCCGTCAGCTGGCTTTTCGCTTCCAGCTCCAGGCCCTGGGACCGTAGCTCGCCAATGGCACGATAGAACTGTTCATTCGGCACCTTGGTGGCCAGATCCTCCTGATTGATCCGAAACACCGACAGGGTATACAGGTCCCGGGTATCTATCGGCTGATACTTCAGGCCGGTTTCGATCTGCTTGCCGGTGCTGGGTGTCAGCAGGTCGCCGTTCTCATCCACGTAAGCGTTGGGTGAGAAGGACGTGGAGTAAGAAAGGTAAGGCGCCGCCCCGTTCTCGAACTGATACAGCAAGCCAGCACGACCTGTGAACTGAGTTTCGTCCAGCTCATCCACGGCTCCGGTGTCTTGGTTAGTGTTCTCGATATTCACCCAGTCGTGCCGGCCACCAAGGCTCAGGTGCCAGCTCCCCAGGATTATCTGGTCCTGAACATAGAGGCCGGTCTGCTTCTGCTTGCGCTCATTTCGTGTCGGAGGATACATGGCGCTCGGCTCGGCCCCGTAAACCGGGTCGAAGGCGTCAATATTGGGGAAGGCACCGGACGGCCAGACCACTTCATTATCCCGCTGCTGATAGTCCAGGCCGACCAGCACCCGGTGCTCCGCCGCCCTGGTGAAAATAGAGCCTTCCACCTGGTTGTCCACGGTAATGGCTTTCAGGTCTTCCTCGCCCCCGGAATAATATCGCGTCAGTTCAGTGTCATTGGCCCAGCCATAGGCATAGACCTGCTTGAGGGTTACATCCGATTCCAGATAACGAAACTTCTGCCTAACCGTCCAAGCGGGGCTGAACTCGTGCTCCAGATCGTACCCGGCCATGATCATATCGCGGGTGAACTCATCGTAGTCAGGCTCGCCCTCAAAAAAGGTGTTACCAATTTTCTGACCGTTACGAGATTCCACCGTGCCCTCATACGGTAAACCACTGTGATAACCGCCTTCCGGGTCCTGCTGTATATAGGCCAACAACGTCAGCGAGGTCTGATCGGTCACATCCCACGTCAGGGATGGAGCAATGGCCCGACGTTCCCGCTCAATGTAATCCTGCTGGGCATCGGAAGCCGACATCAGGCCAGTCATCCGATACGCCACCCGGCGGTCCTCATCCACCGGCCCGGTCAGGTCAAAAGCAAAGCCACGCTGGCTATTGTTACCGAGGGTGGCCTGCACCTCGCCCCCACTTTCAAACTCTGGCCTTTTGCTGGTCAGGGCAACAATGCCGCCGGGTGAGCTCTGGCCATAAAGCACGGAGGTCGGGCCCTTAACGATTTCAATGCGTTCCAGAAACCAGGGATCGATGGCAAACGAACTGTATGAGCCGCCATCGTTCATCACCCTCAACCCGTCCAGATAGGTATTGTTGATGCTGCCGGCGGGAAAACCACGCAAAATCAGATAATCATAGCGATTGGAGGAGCCCACCTGGTTGGTGCCCACACCGGGAGTGTAGCTGGCAGCACGCTGGACCGATTCCGCTCCACGTTCCTGCCATTCCTCGTTGTTGATGACATTGACAGTTTGCGGGGTTTCCATCACGGGAGTTTCGGTTTTGGTGGCGCCACGGGCAGCCGTGACCGACAACGCCTCAAGCGAATGGATACCATCTCCACCAGCCTCCTGGGCCAAAATAAAAGGTGTAAAGACGGCGCCGCCCAAACAGAGAGTAATGGACAGTGACAAGCGTGAACGGAATAACATGACAACCTCGCATGGTGTTAAAATTTAATGCGAATTATTGTCGTTTGTAAGTCTGGATTGGTATGCGGAACAACAAAAAAACGATGCAAAACGCCAAAATTACTTACAGGCTGATCGATTTTTCGGGGCGTAACCGAAGTGCTGACGAAACGCCGCACTGAAGTTGGGAGCGTGAGCGTACCCAACTTTATGCGCAGCCTGCTGGACGCTGTAGCCGGCCGCCAGATACTGGCGAGCCAGCTCCAGACGACAACGGCGCAGATACTCAAACACCGACAACCCGTAGGCTGCCCGGAATTTACTGCGCAGGCTGCTCGGGCTCATGGCCGCCCTCTCGGCCAGTTCGGCAAACCGGTAAGGATGCAGGGGTTCGAATTCAAGTGTTTGGCGCACAGCTTCCAGCCGCTCACGCTGACGATCACTAAGTAACACTGCCGGTTCCGGTTGAGCCTGCCCAGCCGGAAGGCCATAGCCGGTCAACTGCAGCGCCAGCCCCTCAAGCACCAGGACTTGTTGCTCTGCCGGCATGCTGGCTCGCCAGGTGTTTGCCAACGCCTCGTTAAGCCAGACAGGCGGTGTCCAGGCGTGCACAGGTGAACGGATGTTAGCCAGCAAGCGATGCAATTGTGGTGAGGCGGCGCGGCCAACATCTGCGCCTCTTGGGTCAAACGCCAGCGTTAAAATTTTCAGGGACGACTGGGACGGCTGAAGGGCCTGCAGCGGAAACGATGGATGCACTTGCAATGTCAGCGCCCGGCCAGGCACCACCTCCCGCTCACGCTGACCAATACTCAGCCGGATATGGCCCTCCAGAACCAGCAGTATTAAAAGTGGCGCCTGACCGAACGACACAGATTCGTAAGCATGCTGAACCTGCAAGTGCGAGAAGGTGTAACGAAAGCCCGAGCTCAGCGAACGTTCGGTGATCCACCCCCTGGCAATCAAAGGGTCGTCCGGTAAGAGTCCACTTTCTGTCAAGCCAGGAAAGCGGTAGTCAATGGCGTAGTGTCTGCCGAAATCGAAAAAATCGCCCGCCCGGAAATCCCGGCTGTTATCCACAAGCCAGACTCAACAACAACGCCCGCAGGCGCGCCCGAGAGGCGTCATCGGCACAGGAAAATTCGTCCGCATGCAGCTGGTGCTTTTGCATCAGCTGGCGCAGACGCTTTGTATCCAGCGTAATCGTCACCAACTGCATCTCACCCGATTGTGGGTGAGGGTCTGGGGTTAGGCGCACTTGCCTTTCGGGTTGAAACATCATGCCCATGGTGATCTCCTTGCTTTCCGCTCAAATGAGAATAATTGTTATTTGATGAAATTGCAAACAAGGATTGCCGATGGCTCTCACCACCAAAATCGCCAGCGGGTCCTCATCAGCCGCGTTAACGAGATCAGACAAACTGCGAGTTTCAAAATAAAACAACATGTTATAACATAACATTTTATATCTAACGGCACACAGATAACTACTAATTTCCAAATACCCCAGAGTTTCCGATGGACACCCAATCAACAATAGGTTTTCGAGGTACTGAAACGAGCGAATGCGTCTCTCGGAGACTATGCCATTTTGAAGATAACAGGCCAGGAATGATTAAAGACTTGCCGGATGTTGCCAGCCATGAAACCTCCAAAATCCGCGCCCCCCTCCAGTGGGTCGGGATGAGCCGCATCGACCTCCCCATTCAAGTTCGCGAGCCGGGCTGCCCCAGGGCGGTTCATGCCGTCGTGGATGCGCAAGTTAACCTGCCCGCAGTGACGGTGAAAGGCATTCATATGTCGCGCCTCTACCTGATGCTGGATGGGTTATCCCAACTGGATTCAGTCGGCCCTGCGGACCTCAGAGAGCTGCTGAAACAGATGGTGGAAAGTCATCGTGATTGTGATACCGATGGTGCGCGGGTGGTTATGGATTTCAGACTCCTTGCCAGGCGTGCCGCACTGCGTTCACCGGAACTGGCAGGCTGGAAGGCGTACCCGGTTCAGCTGGAAGCAACGCTAAATCGGAATGCCTTTTCATTAAATGCGTCTGTTCAGGTGGAATATTCCTCCACCTGCCCCTGCTCGGCCGCCCTATCCCGACAGCTGGTCGTTGAGGCGTTCAGGAAAAGCTTCCCCGACGGTGCCGGTCTCACGACCCAGGATGTGGCTACCTGGCTGAAACAGAATGCCACTCTCGCAACACCTCACAGCCAAAGGAGCGAGGCGAGCGTGAGTGTGAAGATTCCGGATTCTGCCGATGAGTTCGGCCTGATGACACTCATTGACCAGATAGAAAAGGTCCTGGCAACCCCCGTCCAGACCGCCGTGAAGCGAGCGGATGAGCAGGCGTTTGCGTGGCTGAACGGCCAGAACCTCATGTATGTGGAAGATGCCGCCCGCCGAATCCAGAGCGCGCTCTCCGGCACCTACGGCAACCTCCAGGCCCATGTTCGACACCTGGAAAGCCTGCACTCCCACGATGCCGTTGCGTCCGTCAACGGAGACGACCAGAGGGGGGGCTGATGGAAAGCCCCCCCCTGGATTTCGTGCTCTGGAAGCCATCAAACAGTGACCAACCCGGCTGGGCAAGCCCATGGGGGCGCGGCAGACCCGGCTGGCATGTTGAGTGTTCCGCCATGATTGGCAAGCACCTGGGGACAACCATCGACATCCATGGCGGTGGACAGGATCTGATTTTTCCGCACCACGAGAACGAAATTGCGCAGGGAACCTGCGCTAACGGCTCGCGTTATTGCCGAACCTGGGTCCACAACTCCTTCGTGACCGTGGATGGACAAAAGATGTCCAAGTCCCAGGGCAATGTGCTGCTGGTAAGGAACCTGCTCGGAGAAGCGCCTGGTGAAGCCATCCGACTGGCTCTGCTTTCCACGCATTATCGCAATCCCCTCGATTGGAATGAATCGCGTCTGAATCAGTCACGGGCAACCCTGACCCGCTGGTACACAAGCCTTGCACGAATCGAAGGTGAGACCCTCCCAGACTGGTCTGAAATAGAACCGGACGGCGACGTGTTGGCAGCCCTGAGGGACGACCTGAACGTATCACGAGCCCTCAAACGTTTGCATGAGCTTTGTTATTCGTTGGAGCAGGCTGCTCTGCGTCATGCGGATTTACTGGTCGTGGGAGGAACAGCGATCACCCCCAACGGCTCAGAACAGGTGGACATTGCCAGCCGCGACGGGCGAATTGTGGCGATCGGTTCACTGCAAGGGCAATGGAGCGCCGATTCGGTCCTTGAAGCACAGGGCCTGCACATCTTGCCTGGGGTTATTGATAGCCAGGTACACTTTCGCGAGCCAGGCTTAACCCACAAGGAAGATCTTGAGGCGGGTACCCGTGGCGCCGTGCTGGGCGGCGTAACTGGTGTCTTCGAGATGCCGAACACCAACCCCTTGACGCTCTGGCAGGCCGACCTACAGGCCAAACTCACTGCGGCCAAAGGCCGGGCATGGTGCGATTATGCTTTCTATATCGGGGGGTCGGGAATCAACGCCGAACAGTTACAGACTCTTGAGAACCTGCCCGGTTGCGCAGGCGTAAAAGTGTTCATGGGCAGTTCATTTGGCGACCTGCTGGCAGACGATGACACGGTGCTGAGGCGTATTCTGCGCCATGGGAGCCGGAGAATGGCTGTGCATGCCGAAGATCAAGCCCGGTTGAAAGCGCGCAAGTCGATTGCCGAGGCCAGCGGAGACATTTGCCAGCACCCGAAGTGGCGGGATGTGGAAAGCGCATTCCTCGCCACGCAACAGATCGTGACCATGGCTGAAGACATAGGTCGTCGACTCCATGTCTTACATGTCTCCACGGCCGAAGAGATGAAATACCTGGCCCGCCACAAACGCCGCGTGACCGTGGAAGTGACGCCCCATCATCTGACCATGACGGCCCCCGAGTGTTACCAGCGCCTGGGCAGTTTGGCGCAAATGAATCCGCCAGTCCGGGAGCAGCGGCATCAGGAAGCGTTATGGCAGGCCATTCGCGAGGGCGTTGTGGATGTGATCGGCAGCGATCATGCGCCCCACACCCTCGAGGAAAAATCAAAGCCCTACCCACAATCGCCCAGCGGCATGACCGGGGTTCAGACACTGTTGCCGGTAATGCTGGATCACGTTCATGCCGGGCGCCTGACGCTGGGGCGACTGGTCGACCTGACCAGCGCTGGTCCGGCGCGTGTCTTCGGAATTGAAGGCAAAGGGCGTATTGCCGTTGGATACGATGCCGATCTCACCCTGGTTGACCTGTCCGCCGAACGCACCATCAGCAATGACTGGATCGCCAGTCGCAGTGGTTGGACACCCTACGATGACAAGACCGTCACCGGTTGGCCTGTTCATACAGTCGTTCGCGGAAAAGTAATGGTAAGAGACGAAACATTGATCGGCGCCGCCGAAGGTCGGCCCATTCACTTCCTCGAAACACCCGACAGAAGAACCAACCGCGCCTGAATTAATAGAACTGTTGAGAGCAAAAAAATCATGAAAGAAACGTCTAGCCAGTCAAAGAACTTCACGCCGGAAACCGTGAGCTTTGCACCCAGAACGTCCATCGAACAGGTAGAGGAGCAGACTGAACTGGCCCCCAAATTCGATACTGATGGTCTTATCACCTGTGTAACCACTGATGCCGACAGCGGTGAAGTGCTGATGCTGGGCTATATGAACATTGAGGCACTGAAGAAAACCATTGTTACCGGCGAGGCCCATTACTGGAGCCGCAGTCGCGAAGTCCTCTGGCACAAGGGCGCGACCAGCGGGCTGGTTCAGCAGGTTACTGAAATGCGGATCGACGATGACCAGGACGCGGTGTGGCTGCGGGTCAAAGTGGCAGGTTCCGGTGCGAGCTGTCATGTTGGCTACCGCTCATGCTTTTACCGGCAGGTGCCGGTAGGCGCCGCCAGAGCCATCGGCGAGGCTTTGATGTTTGTTGAAAACGACAAAACCTTTGAGCCCGCTGATGTCTATGGCGATGCGCCCAATCCGACCAGACTTTGAGTAGTGGGTGCTGAGGGTTTGCTCTGGATCAGCTCTGCCCGAAACCACAGTGTTTATCGTTACTTAATCCCAGGCCGGAAACGGATCGTTCAGGGTTTGCCAGAAAGACTTCCCGGCGAGCAGTTGTTCATCATCCAGTAGGCACTCATCCAGTTGGCGGGTAATGTCTGCCTGGTCGAGGTTCTGGCCGATAAATACCAACTCCTGGCGCATATCGCCGAATGGCTCAACCCAACTTTCCATAATCGCCTGGCGATATTCCGTGTCTTCCGGCCAGCTCTCTTCCGGTACTGCTTTCCAAAACATCCCCGCAAAGCCGTGTCTTGCAATGCCTCCTGCCTGGCTCCAGTTGCCGGCAAACTCCGGGCGGGTGGCGAGCCAGAAATAACCTTTTGAGCGAATCAGTTTTCCACTGGAGACACCCTGATGCAGAAAATCATAGAACTTTGCCGGATGAAACGGACGCCGGGCGCGATAGACGAAGCTGCCGATGCCGTATTCTTCGGTCTCCGGAATATGCTCACCACGCATTTCTTTCAGCCAGCCGGGTGCCTGTTGGGCCTTTTCAAAGCTGAAACGGCCGGTGTTGAGCACTGCGTCCAGAGGTACATTGCCGTTGCGGATCGGCACGATATCTGTTTCGGCATTGAGGCTGCGCAGTATGCCGGTCAGTCGCTCAAGCGCGTCATCGGGCACCAGATCCGTTTTACTGATCAGGAGCAGGTCACTGAACTCTACCTGATCCACCAGAAGATCGGCGACACTGCGTTCGTCGTCTTCCCCCAGACTTTCGCCCGTTTCCTGCAGCATTCTGGCTTCGTCGTAATCTCGCAGAAAATTGACCGCATCCACCACCGTGACCATGGTATCCAGCCGAGCAATGTCCGACAGGCTAACGCCCTCTTCATCAGCGAAAGTGAAGGTTTCAGCCACCGGCAACGGCTCGGAAATTCCGGTGGATTCAATCACCAGACAATCAAACCGCCCTTCTTCGGCCAATCGGCGCACCTCGACCAGCAAGTCCTCGCGCAAGGTGCAGCAGATACAGCCGTTGCTCATCTCCACCAGTTTTTCTTCCGAGCGATTCAACGTGACTTCCCGCTGCACCTGAGCAGCGTCGATGTTGACTTCGCTCATGTCGTTGACGATGACCGCAACCCGACGTCCGTCCCGGTTGTTCAGAATGTGGTTCAACACGGTGGTTTTCCCGGCACCCAAAAAGCCGGAAAGCACTGTCACCGGCAGACGATTGTCGTGAATATTCATGGTGCGTCTCTCATTTGTTTGTAATGTATCGGTGTTCCCGTTTATTTATGTTATAACATATCACTAAATAACAAAACCAGACACATGCCAAATCGTCACCAGGAGCGCGCCGCCATGTCAAGAAATGCCCGTGAAGTGCCTTTACCCATTACCGTACACGGCACCCAGCCCAATTGCCTGACGGCGATTTTCGAGGAAAACGTGAACCTGGTGACCTGGCAGAGACCACTGCCGGAGGACGTGAAGGTTTTCGCGCGAGCATTTGCCCAGGAGGTGGGGCGTTTCGAGCGATTTGTCGGCCTGGGGGCGGACGATTCACTGGCCCAGATTTTGCCGGGCTGGGCCCTGAAAAAACCGGGCGCGCAGGCATGGCTGGCAGACGTTCAGGAAATCATCGACATGTACCGTTGCCTGTTCGAACCGGCAGCCGTGGGCGTTCGCCTGCACGTGTTGCCCGACACCATGTGCCCGCGCTTTCATACCGATCGTGTACCGGCGCGCCTACTAGTGACCTACAGTGGCCGGGGCACCGAATGGTTGCCGGAACCACAGGTAGACCGAGGGCGCAAAGACGGCCCCCTCCCCGATCAGACCGTGGCAGCCCGGGATATCGAGGTCATGACCACCGGCGCGGTGTGCCTGCTCAAAGGGGAAGCCTGGGTGGGTAACGAGGGGCGCGGAGTGGTCCATCGTTCACCGGCACCGGGAGACCAACCCCGGCTGGTTCTGGGATTGGACTGGTTGTCCTAACAAGCTGCCAAGCCGGAACAGCCGTTTCCCCGGCCTCGCTACCTTGCCGATTATTCCACCGTCACGCTTTTTGCCAGGTTACGAGGCTGGTCCACATCCGTGCCCTTCAGCACCGCCACGTGATACGACAACAGCTGAAGCGGCACGGTGTAAACGATGGGCGCGGTGATTTCGTGCACTTCCGGCAGTTGCATCACGTGGATGCCCTCTTCTTCCTTAACGCCGGCGGACTTGTCGGCGAAAACAAACAGTTCGCCGCCCCGGGCGCGCACTTCTTCAAGGTTGGATTTGAGTTTTTCCACCAGGTCGTTATTGGGGGCCACGGTGACCACCGGCATTTCGCTGTCCACCAGCGCCAGCGGGCCGTGCTTGAGTTCGCCGGCCGGGTAGGCTTCAGCGTGGATGTAGGAAATTTCCTTGAGCTTGAGCGCCCCTTCCATGGCTACCGGGAACTGCGAACCCCGGCCGAGGAACAGGCTGTGGTACTTGTCCATGAAGGCTTTGGACATCTCTTCGATGCCGCCGTTCAGCGCCAAAATGTCGCTCACCTGTCCAGGTACCAGGCGCAGGGCCTCGACAATTTCCGCTTCCTTTTCCTCGGCCAACCCATTATGGCGAGCCAGCGCAAGGGTGAAGATCAGCAGCGCGGTAAGCTGCGTGGTAAACGCCTTGGTGGAGGCCACGCCGATTTCCGGCCCGGCCTGAGTCATGATCACCAGATCGGACTCGCGCACCAGTGAGCTGCCCGGCACGTTGCAGATGGCCAGGGCCGCACGGAAACCGGCTTTCTTGGCCTGGCGCAGGGCGGCCAGGGTGTCGGCGGTTTCGCCGGACTGGGATATGCACAGGAACAGGGTGTCCGGCTGGATCACGTGTTTGCGGTAGCGGAACTCGGAGGCCACTTCCACCGAGCAGGGAACGCCGGCCAACTCTTCGATCCAGTAACGGGCCACCATGCCGGCGTGGTAAGAGGTGCCGCAGGCGATGATCTGTACGTGCCGCACGTTGTCCAGCAGGTTGGCGGCCTCGGTGCCCAGGGCCTGTTCCAGCACGCGGGAACCGGTCACACGACCTTCCATGGTGGCCTTGATCACTTTCGGTTGCTCGTAGATTTCCTTGAGCATGAAGTGGCGGTACTCGCCCTTGTCGGCGGAGTCAGCGCCGTGTTCAAAACGGGTGATGTCCCGTTCAACCGGTGTGCCTTCCCGATCGTGGATCTCGATTTTATCCTTGCGGATGTCGGCGATATCGCCTTCTTCCAGGAACATGAAACGGTCGGTGACCGGCAACAGGGCCAGCTGGTCGGAGGCGATGAAGTTCTCGCCGATACCCACGCCCACCACCAGCGGGCTGCCTTCCCGGCATACCACCATGTGATCTGGCTCGTCAGCAAGCACCACTGACAGCGCATAAGCCCCACGCAGGCGGGTGATGGCGCTTTTTACCGCATCATACAGTTTGCCCAGCTTTCGGTAGTGCTTTTCGATCAGGTGTGCGACCACCTCGGTGTCGGTCTGGGAGGTGAACTCGAAGCCCTCGGCTTTCAGCTCGTCGCGCAATTCCTGGTAATTTTCAATGATGCCGTTGTGAACAATGGCCAGGCGTTCACCGGACATGTGTGGGTGGGCGTTTACCTGCGACGGTACGCCGTGGGTGGCCCAGCGGGTGTGGGCAATGCCCAGCTGACCGTCCAGCGGGTTCTTTTTAACGGCATCCGCCAGAGCAGCCACCTTCCCCACTTCCCGGGCACGCTGAATTCGATTGCCGCCGTTTACCACGGCCATACCGGCGGAGTCGTAGCCCCGATACTCAAGGCGGCGTAGTCCCTCCAGCAAAATTCCCTGAACGTCGCGTTCAGAAACCGCTCCTACAATCCCACACATGCTGTTGTCACCTGTTGGCTGTCTGTCTCGTTAGGCTTTTTTGGGCCGTTCCCAGCCGGTAATGTTGCGCTGCTTGCCACGGGCCACCGACAACTCGTTGTCGCCCACATCGCGGGTGATGGTGGAACCGGCGCCGATGGTAGCTTCTTTGCCCAGGGTAACCGGTGCCACCAGAGAGCTATTGGAGCCAACAAACACGCCGTCGCCCATCACCGTCTGGTGTTTATTCACTCCATCATAATTGCAGGTGATGGTGCCTGCACCCACGTTTACATTACGGCCCATTGAGGTATCACCCACGTAGCTGAGGTGATTGATTTTGCTGCCTTCGCCGATGACCGCTTTTTTCGTTTCCACAAAGTTGCCAACCTTGGTGTTGGCCGCCAGTTCGGTGCCGGGCCGCAGACGCGCGAAAGGACCGACTTCGGCATTGGCACCCACACTGGCACCTTCAATCACCGAGTTGGCTTTAATGGTGGCACCGTCGGCAATGGTGGCGTCCTTGATCACGCAACCCGGGCCAATGCTGACGTTGCTGCCCAGTGTAACCTTGCCTTCGAAAACAACGTTCACGTCGATCCACAGGTCGTTCCCGATGATTACCTCACCGCGTACGTCCAGGCGGGCCGGATCGGCAAGAGTAGCGCCTTCGGTCATCAGGTGATTCGCCTGCTGGCGCTGGTACCAGCGTTCGAGTTCCGCCAGTTGCACCCGGTTATTCACGCCCTGAACCTCAAACGGATTCAGCGGCTGGGACACAGTAACCGATAGTCCCTTTTCTCCGGCCATGGCAATGATGTCAGTGAGATAGTATTCACCCTGCGCGTTCCTGTTTGACAGCGTCGGCAGCCAGGTTTTCAGGTGTTTGGCAGACACCGCCAGAATGCCGGTGTTCACCTCTGTAATTTCCTGCTGTTCAGCACTTGCGTCTTTCTGCTCGACAATCGCCTGCACCTGACCGGCCGCGTTACGGACAATCCGGCCATAGCCGTGAGGATTGGCCATATCAACGGTGAGTAACGCCAGGTTATTTTCGTTCAGGTCAGAGACCATGGCTTCCAGAGTGCTTTGCGCGGTCAGCGGTACGTCGCCGTACAACACCAGTACCCGGGCATCATCCGGCAAATCGGGCAGAGCCTGCGCGACGGCGTGGCCAGTGCCCAGCTGTTCGGTCTGCATGACCCAGTTTACCGAGGCGTCCGGTAAGGAAGCACGAACCGAATCCGCACCATGGCCGATCACCGTGTGAATTTTCGCCGCACCCAGCTGCCGAGCGGTATCCACCACATGGTGCAGCATGGGTTTGCCGGCCACCGGGTGCAGCACCTTGGGTAGCGCGGATTTCATCCTTGAGCCCTGGCCGGCGGCCAGAATCACAACGTGTAACGGGGTCATGGGGCGTTCCACTCCGGTTTTTACAATGGGTAGAAATAAAAAAACCGCGTCCCGGTGAAAGCGGTCCTGTTCCTAAAGGAACAGAGCAACTTTCACCCGCGGATGCGGTTCATCGTCAGGCCACTCCGGGCACCGACACAAGCCTGCTTAACGCAGGTTCTTGCGCAGTTTCTGGATGGTACGCAGCTGAGCGGCGGCTTCTGCCAGCTCGGCGGCGGCCCGGGAGTACTCGAAATCGCCTGCTTTGTTCGCCAGTGCCTTTTCGGCTTCTTTCTGGGCTTCCAGTGCTGCGGCTTCGTCCACGTCTTTCGCGCGAACCGCAGTGTCGGCCATCAGGGTCACGAGGTTAGGCTGTACTTCCAGGTAACCACCTGAAACATACAGGATCTCCTCGCTACCACCCTGCTTGATGATCCGCACCGAACCGGGCTTAAGCTCGGTCAGGAGCGGAGCATGACCCAGCTGGATGCCAAGCTCACCCTCGGTGCCGGTAGCGATCAACATCTCTACCAGCCCGTCGTAGATCTTTTCCTCGGCACTTACGACCTAACAATGTACGGCCATAGCCATGTCTTACGCCCCTTGCGTCAGTAA
>JABXHG010000196.1 GCA_013393545.1 Alteromonadaceae bacterium
GGTCAACGCAATTCCCGAAAGATTATCTACGAACTTAACCTATTGATTTATCGTTGAAATAACGAGTTTTCGGTATTTTTCAGTCGATATATTTAAGTGTTCGGCTACTTTGTTACCCATTAGTATGAGAAATCCGGGCTAAGTAATTCGTAACCGTTAACTAATAGCCCAGCCGCATTGGCAATAAAACTCTGAACCTTCGTATCATAGAGCGGATCTTCAGATGGATTCTTTATATTGAATAGGTTGTAAGCATCGACTGCTGAAGATGCGAAACTGGAGACCACACTAGATTTTGCGAAACTTGTTCCTGTGAGAGCATTGGCAAGTCCGGTTGCAACATCAGCATAGTCAGCCAGCATTTGCGCACTTGATTCATCGTATAAGCCGTTCACAACCTTGAATTCAAATATTCCGAGCTTGATATTTTTTACGATAATATCTGCGGTGGTTACGACGGACATCCTTATCTCCTTTCATTAAAATTAAAAAAACCAAGCAAAATAATATATATTGCTGAAACCATTAGCATCTGATCTTCCATTGAAGATTTCGTTCTTTTTACTGCAGCCTCATATTCCTCAATGCCATAAACAATTTCGCCTCTAAATTTTAGCGCCGCAATACTGTTCTCGCTTACCAACCGGACCGAAACTTCATTAAAATCTTTTACACGGTACCAAAAGCTTCTCGCCGCCTTATTCGGAACAGCAATATGTAAATAACCTTTCCCATCATCTATAGAAAACAATCCCTGAGGCGTCCTACTTTTCCCTTTCACAACGATTGTTTTCCACTCAGAGTAGGAAAATTCAGATTTTGGCCCGCCATGAAAAATAAGCAAGATAGCCATTATTACAATGTAAACAGTTGTTAAAAGCTTCCTCATTGATAGCACCGGCTTAAGTAATTAGTTAATAAAAGTCCGCATTTACCCTAAAAAATAATAAAAATTTACCTCTCACCCAAGCTCTCCTCTTTGTAGCGAAGCAGTGGTGACAGGAAGAATTCAATGACGCGCCGTTGCCCAGTTTTGACTTCCGCCGTAACAGTCATTCCCGGCGACAACGTAACCGTCTTTCCGTTTACCGACAAAGCCGATTCGGCAGGTGTTAGTTTTGCCTTATAAACCAACCCAAGCTCCTCATCCTGAATCGCATCGTTCGAAAGATCAGAGAGCTCCGCGTCGATGACTCCGTATTTCGTGAAGTTGAAAGTGTCCACCTTAATCTCAGCCAGCTGGCCGGGGTGGATAAAACCAATGTCCTTATTCAGGAACTGCGCCTCAACCTCAACCGCACTGCCTTTCGGAACAATCTTCATGACTTCCTGCGCCGGCGTAACGACCCCACCAATAGTGGTAACCGCCAACTCCTGAACCGTTCCATCTATGGGCGTTCTCAACAGGTAGTTACTACTCCGCTGTTCCGCCTTTAACAGTTCTTCCCGCAGCATCGCTTCCTGAACGGTAAGTTCCTGAAGCTCCTGCAGTGCGTTCTTGAACCTTTCAGAAATCATCATGTCCCGTTTCGAATCGTTCGCGGCGATACTGGCGTTCAACTGGTTTATGCGGGCCATCTGGACGGAGACGTTCTGTTCAACTTCAATCTGTTCCTGCTTTACTTCTAGAAACTCCATACGAGAGCCCGTGCCTTTTCGCTGCAGTTGATCATAGGCAGCGACTCGTTCATTCAGCACTTCAAGCAATCGCTGGTTTTTCTTGACCTCTGCTTTAACCATCTGCTTCTCGGCCTGCAGCCGATCGGACTCCTGCTGGATATTCCTCAGGTTCGCCCTTAGCTCGGTTACCTCCTGGTCCAAAAGTGACCGGTGCGCATTGAGGTAAGGGACGAGCTCCGGGTTCTCGGAGGTCAGCGAAAGTGCTGAGGCATCAGGATTTCTGAACCATTCCGCCAAAGCACTCAGCCGGAGGCGCTTTAAAGCGGAACCACGCCACTCTTCCCTGAACCTGCGGACATCCGCTTGAGTAATGTTGGTGTTCAAAGTGACCAGGGGCTGGCCGGCTTTCACGCTCTGGCCTTCCTCAACGTGGATCAGTTCGATGACTGCTGTTTCAAGCGGCTGGATTACCTTCACCCGCTCGCTCGGAACAACCTTCCCCTGGGCAACCGCAACAATGTCGATCTTCCCGAAGGTTGCCCACAACACCGCGATGACAAACAACAGCACAATGGCGTAAAGAATCACCCGCCCGACCGGGGAGGCCGGCGTTTTCTCAATTTCGATCGCCGCCGGCATGAACTCATAGATATCACGCTCGGAAAGAACATTCTTAGGTGCGCGCTTTTGCTTACCGTGCTCCGTCATGTAAGCCTCACCGCTTGGACTTTTTCGGGGCCATAGGCAAAACCGAGCTGGCCTTCCGGATGCTCGGTCTGGTGCCGAGCCTGTTTATGAGGGGGTTCAGGCTGCCCTGTCTTTATCGGAATGGAGGTGTTCTGGTAGTCAAAGAGCCTTGAATAGTAGCCTTTGCAGGCGAGCAGCTCTTCGTGGCTGCCGTTTTCAACAATGCTTCCGCCTTCCACGACAACAATCCGGTCAGCGTGTCGAACGGTGGTGAGCCGGTGGGCAATGATAAAGACCGTACGCCCCTCGCACATGGCCCGCATATTTTCCTGGATCACCCTTTCTGACTCATAGTCGAGGGCGCTCGTTGCTTCGTCGAAAATCAGAATCCGGGGATTGGTGATCAAGGCCCGGGCTATGGCGATACGCTGGCGTTGACCGCCAGAGAGGCTAGCGCCCTGTTCCCCAACCGGCGTGTCATAGCCTTCAGGCAGTTCGACAATAAAGTCATGGGCACCTGAAAGTTTTGCGGCATTCACAACCGCCTCTATTGGAAGGCTTGGGTCCACAAAAGCAATGTTGTCTTTGACGGAACCGTTGAACAGCCGGTTCTCCTGAAGCACTACTCCCACCTGCCGTCGCAGCCAAGCTGGCTCCATCTGGGCCAGATCAATGCCATCAATAAGAACCCGACCAGACTCCGGCAAATACAGCCTTTGTATCAATTTGGTTAGCGTGCTTTTACCAGACCCCGAACGGCCAACAACGCCCACGATTTCTCCGGCTTTAACGTCCAGCGACAACTTCTCAAGTACGAAAGGCGCATTGGGGTTGTAACGGAAACTTATGTTGTCAAAACGGACGTTACCATCAATACGCGGCAAAGTGGTGCGGTTGGGATTGTGTCCGGGTTCGGCAGGGGTATTGAGGATATCTCCCAGCCGTTTGATAGAAATACCCGCCTGCTGGAAATCCTGCCAAAGCTGGACCAATTTCAGGATAGGCCCGCTGACTCTCCCGGCTATCATATTGAAGGCAATCAGCTGGCCAATGCTCAGATCATTTGCCATAACGAGCGTTGCACCAATCCATAAAATCAGAACAGTGACGATCTTATTGATGAACTGGGCAGACTGATTGGCAATGTTTCCCAGGTTGGTCGCCTTGAACGATGCCGCCACATAGGCCGCCAGATTTTCTTCCCAACGGCGCTGCATCTGCGGCTCAACCGCCATCGCCTTGACCGTTTCTATGCCGTACATGGACTCAGTCAGGAACGCCTGGTTTTCAGCGCCGCGCTTGAATTGCTCATCCAGTCGCCGCCGGAGAATGGGCGTAATAATGACCGAGAGAACGATGTAGAAAGGTATCGAGCCAAGCACAACCCAAGTCAACGTTGGGCTGTAGAAGTACATAACGGCAAAGAAAACAATGGTAAAGAACAGATCAATCACCAGCGTAAGGGCCGAGCTGGTAATGAAATTCCGGATCGTATCCAGTTCCCGGACCCTGGCCACTGTGTTGCCAACCTGCCGGTTCATGAAGTAAGAGATGGGAAGGTGTGTCAGATGGTGGAACAGTTTTGAACCCAGGGTGACATCAACACGGTTAGTCGTGTGGGTAAAAACGTAATTCCGCAACCCGTTTAGCAGAACGTCAAATATAGAGATGACAATCAAGCCAAAGGCCAGCACATCAAGCGTGGTCAGGCCTTTATGAACCAGCACTTTGTCAATCATCACCTGAAAGAACAGTGGCGTGATTAGTGCGAAGAGCTGAATGAAGAATGAAGCTATGATTACGTCGCGGAGAAGGTGTTTATACTTGAGGATTGCCGGAATAAACCAACTGATGTCGAATCTGTCGTTTCCGCCTGGCAGGATGCTACGCTTGGAGACAAGGATGAGCCCACCACTCCACCGCTCCAGAAACTCATCTTTTGTCAGTGTTTCCGGTGCATTGGCCCGTGGGTCCTGAATCAGGACCTCTTCTCCGGACACTTTCGCCAGCACGACGAAATCACCGTCTTTAGTTTGCGCGATAGCGGGAAGACTGACAGAAGCGAGCTTGTCCCAGCGCGACGTCAAAGCTCGGCTTTTAAGCTTGAGGTGACGGGAAGCCCTGAGAATCTCCGCCCTTTGAAAGGGGCGCTCGTGAGTTCCAAAGTGATGGCGAAGCTGGTTGGAATCTGCGGCTACTTGATGGTACCGCGCTAACATCACAAGCGCGGCAAGACCAGTATCCACCTTCCCTGGTGGCTGAGTTGATTGCATCCCTGTCCTTAAACAACGTCTTTTCGACGGAAAGCTATCATAATAGGGCAGCCATGTGGGCCCAGGTATTCAGGAAAGCCTGAAGAAATCTGGTTTTAAGACGTGCGTCACACTTGGCTTGCCCGGTTCACGAAGTGCCTTTCCTACCTTCCAGTGGTCAGTACACGCTCGACCACAGCAGACAACTGCCCCCACCCCGGCCGGGTCAATCGGATGTTGTCGACCATCACCGTGGGCGTGCTCATCACCCGCATCTGCTGGGCGACTTCCGCGCTTTGTTCGATGGTTTCACGGTGCAGTTCGGTGGTCATGCAGCGGCGGAAGCGGCGTTCGTCCAGGCCGAGTTCGTTGGCGTATCGAGTGAAGATCGCCAGCGGGTCGCCAGAGCCGCTCCATTCGATCTGAAGGCCGTACAGTTTGTCGTGCATGCCCCAATAGGTGTCCTGATCACCGGCGCAGCGGGCGGCCATGGCGGCGGGCATGGCGTTGGCGTGTTGGCGCAGGGGCAGGTCGAAGTAGACGAATCGTACCTGGCCGCTCTCGACGTATTCACGTTTCAGGCGCTGGCTGGCTTCGGCGAAATTGGCGCAGCCGGGGCACTGGTAGTCGGCAAATTCGCGTACCACCACCGGAGCGTCTTCAGACCCAACCGAGACACCGTATTGGTCCATGTCCTCGGGGAACGGCGGGGCGTCCGGGCCGGCGACGGGCAGGGTCTCGTCGTCGGGCGCTGGTGGTTTGGTCAGGATGTACAGTCCGGTCATGATCAGAGCAGCCAGTGCCACAACGCCAACGAGGATGGCGGTTCGATTTTTGTTCTGCTTTGGGGATGGCGCGCCGGTGTGTTGGCGGCGTTTGGCTTCACCCATGGTGCTCTCCTGCAAAGTGTTGTAGCTCGGGGAAAAAGATCAGGAAATTGGCTTCCAGTTCTTCTTCGTGCTGGTAAATTTCCTCGATTATACCGTCAAAGCGGTTGGCAAATCGTATACGGCTGGCCACTCGGTCCAGGGCGTGGCCGATGTTGTCCAGGCTCTGGTAGGCACCGAACCAGTCGTGAAGAACCATGCGATGGGTCACGCTGGCCATGGTTTCCGGCATCAGGTGTTGGTACGCCTCAAGCTCACCGTAAACCTGTTCAATAAACCGGTCGCGGCTCCTTTCGGTAAACCGGCACCAGTGCCGCAACAGGAAGTGGTCGTAGAGAATGTCCAGCGCCACGCCGGCAAAGCGCCGGCGCTGGCTGGAGAACAGCCGCTTGCTGGCCAGCACTTGCGGGTGCTGGTCGGTGAAGCTATCGACTGCCAGGTGGTGGCGAACGCCTTCCAGCACCGGGGGTGGCAAGGCCGCCCAGTCCACACCCCGGGAGAAATCCCCGAGGATGCTGCCCACACGTGCCTCGGGGGAGTCAGGGGCGAGGAAGGTGTGGGCGAGGTGGTTCATTTTTGGGCCTTAATCATCATCGTCTTCTGCGCATTCCAGCTCATCAACAACGTAGCCGGTGCTGCCGCCTGCCAAATATTCTACCTCGACAATATCGCAGTCCGGGACGGGCTGCGTGTTATCCAGCACCAAGCCCAACACCTTTATAGAGCCTGAGCCAGTGTAAGCTCTATCAATCCTGCCGGTAAGCTCATACTCTGTGCTGATATCGCTTTCTACCTCCACGGTGAGCGCTTCAAGGAAGACCTTTCCATCATTGCCGGTGCGCTCTATACCCTCCACTTCAGCCGAAACACCCGGAGAAATGGAGGATAAGCCATCATCGAACTCAATCACGGTGGAATTTGTCAAAACAACGATAACACCGCCGATATCCCAACTGTCAGGCAGACGGCCCGCTTTGATAACAGAAGCCTCAACGTCCGCATTCCCTTCAAACAGCTCAACCTCTTCCGCCACTATGATGCCATCACGGAAGTCACCCTCCACTGTGACGAGCATATTGTCCGTCAGCTGGTCTCGATCAAGGTCGTCAAATTCTGTGTCTGACGTGATCGAGACGTCAACGCCGTTAACGAAGAAGCTTGTTGCACGAGGCGTGTAACCAGAAACCGTACCGGTAATCTCAATATCCTCGCCCTCTTGTCCCTCGTAACGGCGATCATCGGCCGGGCGAATGGTCCTTGCGGTTATGATTGCACCGTCATACTCACCTTCAACTTCAATACGCTGGCCAGTCTGCCCTATAGCATCAGCAGTCAAACCATCAGCGAAAACTCTGTCGCCAGGAACGATGATTCTTTGTGTCCCGATCAGCAGGTCGCCAGAATCGTAACGCCCAAGGCCCTCCAGCTCGACCAGGTTCTCGGGCAAAGTGTCCAGCTCACCGATATAGCTCGCCCGATAACTATCCACGGATGGCCATGCACTGATTCGGACCAGCTTGCCTTCAAGAGCGCTTGCATCTGCAAACTCGTTATCCAGCCGGATAACGGTGCGTCGATCGAACGAAATAGTCTGGCCAAGAACGATGAAGGTGCCTGTCTCCGGCGCTCCGGAGGAGTCGACTTTAGTTACCGAGACATTAGCCGCGGTGCCACGGAAAGTGTCGTCGTATTCGAGGGATTCGGCTGTACCCGTGCCGTCCGGGCTCCATTGCCCCTCAACACGAAGAATCATGCCTTTCTCAAGATCATCTTCGCTGGACAGCCCGTCGTTATTTTCAACACGCCGATTCAGTATGTTGCTGGTCTCAAACTTCACCCCATTCACAAACACACTACCAAACCCGGAAACCGGCCCGACACTGGAGCCGGTGCCGCGAATTCCGCCGTCGGCTATACCGATACCGCCGCCTCCACCGCCGCCACAGGCACTGAAAATGCTGAAGGCCACAGGTGCGATTGCCAGCGAAAGGCGTTTACGGAGTTGGTCAGACGTCATTGTGCTCTCCCGCCAGCCATCCGGGCCGGCCATGGTTATCAGGTATCGTTAAAGCGACGGCGGGGAATGCCGTTGCTGAACAGGTCTTCAGGCTCAGCCAGTACCGATTCCGGTTCAGGCTGCCCCGCAGGAGCATAGGCGCTGCGTTTTAACAGAACATGACCGCTTTCCAGGGCCTCGACAATGCCCTTGCGCAGGAGTTCGTTCAGCACAACAGCAGACACCAGGTCGGGGTTGGCGCAACGCACCAGGTCGGTAAAGGCGTCATCCCCTTCGGCCAGGGCCAGCAGTATTCTGGGCTGGTGCTGCTCATCCAGGAAGTCACCGGTTCCCAACCAGCAGCGGATCACCTGCCGGGCTCCGGGTGACAGCAAGGTGGTCACCAGCCCGGTCGGCTGCCATCGGGCAGGCTCCACCGTTGTGATCTTCGGGCTCATGAGCGCTTATCTCCGCTGGTGTCCGGTTGTATCGGTTCTTCGAAATAGAAAATGCCAACGCCGGTACGCACTTTGTTGGCGCCCTCACCCTGGCTTCCAGATCCTTGCCGGTCATGGGGCCCCAGCCAGTCGTCCAGTTGTTCCAACAACGCCTGGGACTGTTCCGCCGAAATCTCCCGCCACCGTTCAATCACGTCTGCCGGGATGTTGTCGTAGGTCAGGGTCCGCTGGAACAGCGGCGACTTCCCGGCCGAACGGCTGATCAGGTTGTGATCGATGGTGGCTACAAGATCAGATACGTCTTCACCGAAGATTTGGAGCATATCCTCACTGTCACCGGCCGGTACGTAGGCTCTTTGTTTTAGCTGGAGCCTGCCGGAGTCCGGCTCTACCACAGCCACGCCCACCCGCATCAGCTCATCCAGCACAGCCCGCGGCGTCATGTCGCCACTGTACTTGCGTACCAGTTCGGTGAAGCTGCCGGCACCTTCAAAATCCAGCATGGCGGGCTGTTTGTCGTCAGCCTGATAAGCCGGATCGTGTACCCAGCCAGACACCACACGGGATGCCCGGTTGGCGTTAGACCGGGATTCCCGCGCAGGGTTCTGGCCAGCCAGGATTTCCCGCTGGCGTTTGACTTCCTTGCGGGTAAGGCCGGTCATAACCGCTGCCCGGGAATCCGTAGGTTTACGCCGGCCATCACTGAAATCTTCCAGTGCCGCTTCCACATAGGCGCGTTTGACCAGTTCGGAGAATTCGCCGAAAGGCACACCGTTGCGCAACAGCAAACGGGCCAGAGGCCGCAAAATGCGGAACAGTGCTTTGTGGAGGGGGTTGGCATTGGCATCAGTCATGTTTGGGATTGTAAAAGCCAGAACGGGCCGCCAGCACTGCGGCCCGTTTCGGGATTACCGGTCAGTCGTCGTCACCGTCCTCGTCTTCACGCTCGATGGTGAAGGCTTCCAGGTATCCGTCCCGGCGGCGACCCTCCACTTCTACATAGTCACCGACCATGAAGGCGTTAATGTCGTCTACCCGGCTACGGCGGCCATCGTCATCGTCGTCATCATCAATCAGGGTGCTGGCCGTGAGTTGAACCCGAACGCCACTGACAATCAGCACTTCACTGGCCAGGTCGATCTGCTCGATCCGGCCTTCCACCTCGTCATCGCCTTCCCGGCCTTCAATTTCCTCGGCCAGCAAGACACCGTTGCGGAAGTCGCCCTCTACCTTCACAAATACACCGTCCTGCAGGCTGCTGGCGCTGATGTCATCGAAATCAGTGTCGCTGTCGATCTGCACCAGCACACCGTTGATGCGGAAGGTTCGGGTACTGCTGTCGTAGTCGTAGAGATCACCGGAGATTTCGACGTCATCGTCGTCATCAAACAGGTCGTCTTCGTCGTCAATTTCTTTGGCCATCAGGATGCCATCCTGCAGATAGCCTTCCACTTCTACCGCCATGCCGTCGCTCAGGTCATCCAGGTCGAAGTCATCGTCGCCACTGGCCAACTCGTATTTGACGAAGAAACCATTAATGGAGAAGGTTCGGGCTACGGCATCCAGGTTCTGTACCACGCCTTCAAGCTCAACCTCATTGTCGTCGTCGAAATCCGGTCCGCTAACCCTGGCGCCCACATAACTGGCCCGGAAGCTGCCATCGTCCAGCCGCCAGCCGCTCACCCGCACCCGGTAGCTCTCCGGGCTGGCCGCCAGTTGCTCCGGGGTTGCGCCACGGAAGACGGTTTCATTGGTGAGGCCAATCACCTGGCCCAGCATTTCAAGCTGGCCGGTATTGGCCGAGGCGTCCCAGCTTGCCTCTGTCAGCGGGCCACGCAGGGTGTCGTCGTAGGAAATGTCATCGGCCCGGCCTTCACCCCGGTCGTCCCAGCTGCCCTTCACTTTCAGGATCATGCCCTTGTCCAGCTGGTCTTCCCGCTCGAGCCCGTCATCGCTGTCCACCCGGCCATCGGTGGTAAAGCGAGTGCCGTTCACATACACACTGCCAAAGCCGGTAACCGCACCCACACTGGTGCCCTGGCTGTTGGCGCTGGTGTCAGCGGAACCGGAAGAGCCGGAGCCACCACCGCCACAGGCCGCCAGGCCACCCACCAAAGCTCCGGCCACCGCCAACTTGATCGCTTTCGAAAGTCCGTTACGTTTCATGTTCCATCTCCAGGCTGATTTCACTCAATCCGGCGCATGCTCACTGCGCGCTGCCAGTTTGGGATATTTTTCCCAAACCGTTAAATGGGAAAATAATCCCATTTTCTGAGATTGTCCAGTTTTTGGATATGAAACTTTTGTGAATCGGGAGGGTTTACTCGCCCATCAACTGACGAATCCGTTGATTAAGCCGGTTCACTTCCCGGCGCATGTCCTGCACCTGGTCCAACAGCTCCAGGGACATTGCCAGCCCGGGCAGGTTGAGTTTCAGATCCCGCTGCAGGCGCAGGGCTTTCTGAAGACGCTGGAGTGCGGCCACATCAAACTGCCACTGGCGCACTTCCGACAGTTCCTGCAGCGGGGTGATCACTCCGTAATTCACCAGTTTGATCACAAACTCCGCGTGGCAGTCACCACGCTCGCAGATTTCGCGCAGGGTGAAGGTGCTGCCGTTGGTGTCGGTCACTTCTACGGTCAGTATCTGGTCTTTATTTGTCATGTTCACCCCCCACTCACACGTGCAGCTTGCTGCGCGGATTGAAGTCTTTTTCCAGCTCCGCCAGCGTCTCGTAGAGCTTTTCCGCCTCCGGCGTGTGTTGCTCAGGCATAGCCACCTGCAGCACCACAATCTGGTCGCCCGGATGCTTACCGGGGAAGCCCTTGCCTTTCAACCGCAGCTTGCGGCCGCTGGAGGAACCCTTGGGCACTTTCACATTCACCTTGCCACCCACGGTTGGCACGGTCACCGTGGCACCCAGCGCAGCTTCCCAGGGCGCAACCGGCACCGTTACCAGAACGTCGCGGCCCTCGATGGCGAAATGCGGGTGCGGCGCCAGTTCCACTTCAATGAACAGGTCCCCCGGCTCGCCTCCACCAACACCCGGCGCGCCCTGGCCTTTCAAGCGTATATGTTGGCCTTCACGCATACCGGCGGGAATTTTCACCTTCAGGGTTTTGTGGCGCGGAACCATGCGGCCGTGGTTGTCCGGCTCATGGGCGGTGAAGGATACCTGTTTTTCACAGCCATTCACCGCTTCTTCCAGAAAGAGCGCCAACCTGGCGTGAACGTCTTCCCCACGCATTCTCATGCTCTGGCGAAAGCTACCACCGCCAAAGCCACCACTTTGGCCGCCGCCAAACATTTGCTCAAAAAACTCGCTGAATTGGCGGGCATCGGCTTCGGTATAGCCACCGCCGCCAAAGCCAGAAGCACTCTGCCAACCGGGCGGTGGCTGGAAGGAGCCATCTTCCCGGGCCCCGTATTTGCGCAGTTGATCGTACTCGGCGCGTTTTTCCGGATCTTTCAGGACTTCGTAGGCTTCTCCCACGTCCTTGAATTTATCAGCGGCATTGTCTTCCTTGCTGACATCCGGATGATATTTGCGCGCCAGCTTGCGATAGGCCTTTTTGATCTCTTCGGGCGTTGCGGATTCGCTCACGCCAAGAGCTGCATAGTAATCCTTGAAATCCATGGCGCTCCTCACAGCTGGTCAAAAACAATCTCTGTTTACCTATAGTTGACGCTGTCCGGGAAATTACAAGGGAGTGACCAAAAAGGAAGCAATGCAAACATCCTCCATTAAACGGCGCCTGTCCCTGTTGCCAACATTATCATTGCTACCGGATAGCCATTAGAATAGCCGGCTTTGCGCTTCAGAACCTTTTGGGAAATTCGTTAACCGTGACCTCCAGCTATTCACCCGGACAACGGCTCCTGCAGCAGCTGCCGCGCTCCGCGGACAGCACAAATCTGCCCTGCATTGCCGAACGGCTGGGCCGACTGTTTGGCCTGGGCGACACCATGAGCCTGGATGCGGCCATCGCCTGGCGTTCACGGCACCCGGGCAGCCCGCAGGCGGCGGTTGTTGAACGGATGACCGAAGAACTGGCGACCAGTCGCCGTGCGCTGGTCCGGCGGATCGAAGACTGGGCCGGTGATGTCACCTTTGACGATGAACCGGCCTTCGAGCCCTTGCAGAATGCCTGGCTCGGGGTGCAACGGAAAGTTGCCGCCACCAGCCGGCAACTGCGCGACAAGGTGCGCAAAATCATGAAAGACCAGAGCTCGGCCCTGGCGCACTTGGCCGAGCTGGATGCGGTGTTTGACCACGCCATGGCCAGCTATACCAGCCAGTGTTTCGCCAAGGTTCCCAAAGAACTGGAGCAGCGTTTCCAGACACTGCAAAACGCCGACAGGCCAACACCCGAGTCCGACAACTGGCTCCACCGTTACTGCGAGGAAGCGCGGAACCTGTTGCTCGCCGAACTGGACGTTCGGCTGGAGCCGGTACTGGGGTTGCTGGAGGCCTGTCACAACGAAGTGAGTGAACATTCATGAGCAGACTGTTTTTTGTTGTTGCCTTTGCCCTCGGCCTGGCCGTGGTGGCCTGGATCGGCGCCGGCTTTATTGGCTCCGAGCCACTGGCACTGGCCTTCACCGGGCTCATTGCGCTGGTGTACTGCCTGGGCTTTGGCGAACTGGTGAACTTTCGCCGCAGCACCGGGCTACTGGCGAACGCCCTGGACACCCTGCCCTCGAAAACCGGGGAAGTCAGCGGCTGGCTCAACGGCCTGCCGGGTGCCATGCAGCTGCCCGTTCAGCGTCGTATTGAAGGCCACGCAGCCGCCCTGCCCGGCCCGCAACTCACCCCTTACCTGACCGGCCTGCTGGTGATGCTCGGTTTGCTGGGCACCTTTGCCGGCATGATCGTCACGCTCAGTGGCGCGGCCTCGGCGCTGGATAACAGCAGCGAACTGAGCGCCGTTCGCAGTGCACTGGCCGCCCCAATTGCCGGCTTGAGTCTGGCCTTTGGCACCTCCATCGCCGGTGTGGCCGCCTCCGCCATGCTGGGGCTGGCCTCCACCCTGAGCCGGCGGGAACGCCTGCAGGTGTCCCGGCGCCTGGACGGGCACTTGCGCAACAAGCTGCGCCACCTGTCTGGCGACTACCAGCGTGAACAGGCGTTCCAGGCGATCGAAAGCCAGGCCCGGGCGCTGCCAGAAATGGCCTCGGCCATGGAGCGCATGACCGCCCGCATGGAGCAGCTCGGCGAACGACTGGAGCAGTCCCTGACACAAAACCAGCAGGCTTTTCACCAGAACGTAGAAGCCCAATACCAGGCGCTGGCCGATTCGGTGGGCCGTTCCCTGAAAACCGCCACGGAGGCCAGCAGCCGACAAACCGCCGAGCGGATTCAGCCCGTGGTGCGCGAAGCGATGGACCAGCTGCGAACCGATGCCGATGCCCAACACCAGAACTGGTCATCCGCCGCCGGTGAACAATTGGCCGAGCTGACCAACCGCTTCCAGGCCACCACCACGGAAGCCACCGAACACTGGCAGCAAACCCTGGCGGAACAACAGCAACAGCAGACCAAGTGGCTGGAGAATCAGACAACCGGTCTGGAACGACTGACAGCCGCCACCGCAGAGCAGCTCGCTGCCCTGCAGGCGCAGGAAACTGAGCGCACCGAGGCCATCAGCCAGCGCCTGGAATCGCTGGAAGCCAGCGCGGCCAAACACCTGCGTGAGCTGGGCGAAGGCTTGGAAGCGCCCATGACCAGGCTGATCGAAACCGCCTCGGAGACGCCAAAGGCCGCCGCCGAGGTGATCCGCCAGTTGCAGGCGGAAATGGCCCGCAACAGCGAGCGCGATAACGATCTGCTGGAAGAACGCAAGCAACTGGTCAGCGAACTGGACGCCCTGCTGGCCAACCAGCGCGAGCAGATCGACAGCCAGCGCCAGGCGGTGGATAACCTGGTAAACGGCGCGGGCGACACGCTTAACGGCATTGGCGAACGATTCAACGCATTGATCGAAGAGCAGAGCCAGCAGTTGACCCAACTGGGCGACCACCTGACCGGCAGCAGCCAGGAAGTGGGCGCCCTGAGCGATGCCTTCGGCACGGCGATTGAGCAGTTCAGCCGGTCCAACGAACAGGTCATTGCCAGCCTGGCGGACATCCAAAAAGCGCTGGATAACGCCGGCACCCGTCACGACGAACAGCTGGCCTATTACGTGGCCCAGGCCCGTGAGGTGATTGACCTGAGCGTGAGCGCGCAGAAAGACGTGATTGATGCAGCCGCCGCGTTGCGCAAACCGGCAACCGAGGCCGTGTGATGGAACACCTGGAAGGCGGCGAGCAGCAATCCGCCCCGGTGTGGGCGATCTTCTCGGACCTGATGGCCGCGCTGGTGGGCCTGCTGGTGCTGCTGTTGGTGTGGGTGATCGGCTTGCAGCTGGAGTTGAGCCAGTCCCTGGCCGAGGAAAAAGCCAAGCGGGAAGCCGAGCAGGAGCGCCGGGTGGCTTTGGAGCAGGCACTGGAAGACCCGCTGACCAAGGGCCTGGTGACTTTCCGCAATGGGCGCATTGGCATCAGTGGCAACGTGCTGTTTGAATTGAACTCCGACGCCCTTCAGGCCGACGGCGAGTCGGTATTGGCCTCGCTGGTGGAGCCATTGCAGGTGTATCTGGCCGAGCACGACGAGTTATTGATGGTCAGCGGCTTTACCGACGACCTGCCCCTGCTCAGCGGCAATCGTTACGAAGACAACTGGGGTCTGTCAGCCCAACGGGCACTGACCGTGACCCGTACGCTGATTACCAAGGGGCTACCCGAAGACCGGGTGTTTGCCGCCGCCTTCGGTCCGCACCAGCCGGCGGTGCCCAATGAGGATGCGGAATCCCGGGCGAAGAACCGGCGAGTGGAGATCAGCACGGTGCCCCGGGCCGAAGAGGAGTCCGCAGCGGAGGTGCCGGAGCCGTGATGGAATCCCCGACCCGGCGAATCGCGCATTTACGGGAGCTTGGTGCGGCTCAGCACGAACCGGTGCGTTTTCGCTACCTGGAATCTTTGGAGCAACGGCTGCGCGACCAACGGTTACAGCACAGCACGCACTGGCAGCGGTTGCTTAAGTCGATTGCCGACTTTGAAGCCCACTATGCGGAGCCTTCCAACCAGGAATCCTCGCCCTCACCCGTTAGAACCCACTCGGCCCTTGCCGAGCTGGTTGGCACGCTGAACCGGCAGGAATCCGAAGCGTCGACACCTTCCAGCTCTTCGGTTGAGCAGTTGGTCCGTGGCGAGACGATGACTCCCCATCAAACCGCCAGCCATCAACCCAAGCCATTGAGAGCCTTCAGCCGTGCCCACGCGGGCCGAAACAGCCAGGCGCTGGAACAGCGGATTCAGCGGGCCATTGAGCAGGTGCCGGCCGAGGCCGGGCCAATGAACGGACATCGGTTGGTGAGCCGGGCGATTGCCGAAATGCAGCGTCTGTCTCCGGACTATCTGAACCGGTTTGTCGGTTATGCGGATACGCTGATGGCACTGGAGCAGCTCGGAAAGAAAAGCTGACCCGCTAGTCGAAAAGCGGACTATTGGGCATCTGGAAACCGCACCACTTCATCGCCTTCCTGCCAGGGCTGGTACTTGACCATGACCTGTTTGAAAGTCGGATGTTCCAGCCACTCTCTCAACCATGCCTGCAGCTTCGGGTACGGCAACGCGTAAAATACCTCCCGGTCCACGTGGGCGAACTGGCGAACAAACGGCACAATGCCAATATCCGCGATACTGATGGTATCGCCTAGCAGATACTGATTATTGGCCAGCAAATTCTCCAACTCCTGCAGAAACACCTCACCCTTTTGGCGGTATTCCAGTTGGCTTAGCTCCGGGTGGCGATCGGCGTATTTGTAGCGATCCAGCCAGTGTTTGAATTCGGAGTCGTTGCGGTCCATCAGGGCATTCGCCCTGGCCAGATCGACGTTCAGCAAACCCTGCGGATCATTCTGTTGCAGCGCCCATTCCAGTATTTCCCGGCTTTCCTCGATAACACGCCGGTTGCCGCTCTCATCTTCAGTCAGCTCCAGCACAGGAACCGTGCCCTTGGGGCTGATGGCCAGCATCTGCTCCGGCTTGTTTTTCAGAACGATTTCCCGAAGCTCCACTTCCAAGTCGGCAAACAAAATACCGAGCCGGGCGCGCATGGCGTAGGGGCAACGACGGAATGAGTACAAACGAGGCAGAGAGTCGGTGATGGCGCACCTCCTGACTGAAAATTGGCTGAAACGGAAAACGGGGTTGGGAGGTTTTCGAAGGGAAGAGATGACAGCCCCGGACAGGCGCCCGGGACTGTGGAACAACGAGCTTACTTGACCTTCGGATCCAGTTCGCCGGCCGCGTAACGCTCGAACATGCGCTCGAGGTTGATCGGCTGGATCTTGCTGGCCTGGCCAGCACAGCCGAAGGCTTCATAGCGGGCAATGCACAGCTCGGTCATGGCCTTCATGGAGGCTTTCAGGTATTTGCGCGGGTCGAACTCGGCCGGGTTTTCGGCCAGGAAGCGACGGATGGCACCGGTGGAGGCCAGGCCATGGTCGCGGGCGCCGTTGACCTTCCGTACACCCCTCCTGGTGCCCTCATCCATTGCTACCACTCGCATGCCCGAGCTTTTCTGGCTCCTTGACCCCAGCTCGTCCCCTCTGTTCGTCGAGGCATCCGC
>JABXHG010000197.1 GCA_013393545.1 Alteromonadaceae bacterium
GTACAGCTGCAGAATGGGCGGTGTCATGCGGGCGACACTCACCAGAAGCCTCACGGGCCAACGCAGAATCAAGTGCCAAAGAATGCACCTGCCCAGGCGTTCGGCAAGCGCAAAAACCAGTCCGGCCACCAGAGAGCCAACAGGGCAGTTCGGCGCAAAACGCGGTGTCACAAACCAAGGTGGCCGACTGTGAGGCAGCCGGTGCGGCGGTTCTGAAGCTGCTGGAGCATGACATCAAGCCCTCCGACATCATGACCCGTCAGGCGTTCGAGAACGCCATCACCGTGGTCATCGCTCTGGGCGGTTCCACTAATGCCGTGCTGCACCTGCTGGCCATGGCCAACACCGTAGGTGTGGCGCTGTCTCTGGAGGATTTCGTGCGCATTGGCAAGCAGGTACCGGTGTTGGCCGATCTGCGGCCTTCCGGTCATTACATGATGTCTGAACTGGTGGCCATTGGCGGCATTCAGCCACTGATGAAGATGCTGCTCGATCGCGGCCTGTTGCACGGTGACTGCCTGACGGTTACCGGCAAAACACTGGCTGAAAATCTGGCTGATGTTGAGCCGTATCCCGAGGATCAACAGATCATTCATGCGTTCGAAAACCCGATCAAACCGGACAGCCACCTGCGGATTCTCTATGGCAACCTGGCGCCGGAAGGCTCGGTGGCAAAGATTACCGGCAAGGAAGGCACCCATTTTTCCGGCCGGGCGCGGGTGTTTCATTCCGAGGAAGAGGCGCAGGCGCGCATCCTGGACAACACGGTGGTGGCCGGCGATGTGCTGGTGATTCGCTACGAAGGCCCGAAAGGCGGCCCGGGCATGCGGGAAATGCTGAGCCCGACCTCAGCCATCATGGGCAAGGGATTGGGTAACGACGTGGCTTTGATTACCGATGGCCGGTTCTCCGGCGGCAGTCACGGCTTCGTGGTGGGCCACATTACCCCAGAGGCCGCTGTGGGCGGGCCCATTGCCCTGGTAGAGGATGGCGATACCATCACCATTGATGCTGTGAGTAACACCATCGTTCTGGATATCAGCGAGGAAGAGATGGAGCGCCGGCGCCAGGCCTGGCAAGCGCCATCGCCCCGCGTGACACGGGGCGTTCTGTCTAAATACGCCAGAACTGTTAGTTCTGCCTCAACCGGCGCGGTGACGGATCAGCCCTGATCCGTCAGTTTTTCTCCACGCCCATCGGTGGGCCAACCTGGTCCACGTATTCTCCGTAGCCTTCTTCCTCAAGGTCTTCCTTGGGGATGAAGCGCATGGCGGCGGAATTCATGCAGTAGCGCAGACCGGTGGAGTGGTCCGGGCCATCGGTAAACACGTGGCCCAGGTGGGAATCGGCCACGGCGCTGCGGATTTCCGTGCGCACGCCGAACCAGGAGATATCTTCCTTCTCAACAACCGCGTCGGGTTTGATCGGCCGGACAAAGCTGGGCCAGCCGGTGCCGGAATCGTACTTGTCGCTGGATGAGAACAGCGGTTCACCGGAGACAATATCCACATACAGACCGGCACGTTTTTCCTGATCGTAAGGGTTGTCAAACGCCCGCTCCGTACCGTCTTTCTGGGTGACCTTGTACTGCAGCGGGGTCAGCCGCTCTTTCAGTTCTTCGTCGGAAGGCATCTGGAAACTGCTCGCATTAATGCCTGTTTGGCTGTTGGTGTTTTGCTCTTCGCTGGCATTGCCTGAGGTATCCGGAGCGAACTGGCTGTAATCGATCTCCTGGTCCTCGCCCCAGACTTTCTCGATAAACTGGTACCGGCCCGAGTTATGGGTGTAAAACTTATAGCGCACCGGATTTTCTTTGTAGTAATCCTGATGATAGGCCTCCGCCTCATAGAAAGTCTCGAAGGCGACAATTTCAATCAACACCGGCTCGTCGTAGCGCCCGGATTCCGCCAGCGCCTGCTTTGAGGCACGGGCCAGCCGTTCTTGTTCCGCATCATGGTAGAAAATCGCCGGGCGGTACTGCTGGCCACGGTCGACGAACTGGCCGTTGGCGTCGGTCGGGTCCATCATGCGCCACAGGCCCTGAAGCAGGCCTTCGTAGGTGATTTCATTCGGGTCGTAATAGACCTGGACGGCTTCTGTGTGTCCGGTCTGGCCACGGGAAACCTGTTCGTAGGTCGGGTCCTTTTCAGTGCCCCCGCTGTAACCGGACACGGCTTCCACCACCCCCGGAATTTTTTCAAAGCCAGCTTCCACGCACCAGAAACAGCCACCGGCAAAGGTGGCAACTTCCAGCGAAGGGTCGCCCGGGGCGAAGTCAGACTTATTGGATTGAGCGTTGGTCGTGCCGGCCTGGCAGCCGGCGAGCAGGGCAATACCCGCTGCGACAAGCAAGCGTACAGATAAGGTCAGGTGTTTCATAAAGTCTACAAGCACCTTTGGATAACGGGACAGAGATCCGGCAGGCCGTCAGGCGAAAACCGCTCTAGTGCCTGACGACCTCTCGTTTCAACAGTATGAAGGATATTACGATTGGGGGTGGCAATCGGTTCTGTTGGCAAGTTCAATGCGACACGAGTGCCGCACGGAATGGCGGATCACTCGAACCGGGTGTCGATGCCTGCGAGCATGAGATTAGAGCGGCTGCCGGCGTCGGTCATGACGGCCAGTTTGTATTCGGCCGCTTTCTTGAATTCTTTGATAGCCGTTTTGGGGACATCTGACGCTGTCGGGATCTCAGCCTTAAGTGGGTTTACCGGCCTGTTGTTCATGTGCAACTCGAAGTGCAGATGAGGGCCGGTGCTGCGGCCGGTGTTGCCTGAATTGGCGATCCTGTCGCCACGTTCTACTTGCTCACCCCGGCGCACAAAAATTTTGTCCAGGTGCAGATAACGGGTTTTATAGGCGTTGCCGTGATTGATGTCGACGTATTTCCCGGCGTAGCGGTGGTTACCGACACGTTCAACAACGCCGTCGCCGGTGCTCATAATCGGCGTACCGGTGGGAGTAGCCAGGTCGACCCCGTTATGAGGCGAGATGCGACCAGTAACCGGGTGCCGGCGTTTCGGATTGAAGTGGGAGCTTACCCGATAGGAGATGGCGGTTGGCAGTCGCCTGAAAGCCGGCAAGACACTTTTACCGTCCTGGTCATAGTAGTTGCCGTCATCAAACAGAAAAGCCGTGTGAGCGCGATTACGTCTTTCCAGAGAGACGGCTTCGATTCGGGTGTTGCCGGTGGTTTCCGTGCCTGTCATTTCATGGCCGACCAGCACTGAAAAGGTATCGCCGGCTCTCAGTTCCCGATTGAAGTTAAGCTGATGTTCAAGGAGTTTCTGTACCTGAGCAATCTGCGCGTCGGAGAGCCCCGCCTTCACGGCGGATTGGTAGAAGCTTCCGTGAATGGAGCCTTTCAGTACCTCCGAGACCCAGTGCGTTTCCTTTTCGATTTGCCGGTGTTCAAAGGTATCTTCGTCTACCCGGGTGTAGGTAATGGACCGGGCCGGGTCGAGATCCAGGGCCAGCTGCTGAAACTCACCCTGTTCGTTGAAGCTGAGTTTGAGTTCCGTGCCCGGTTTGAGTGTCTCCAGCGCCAGGTACTCCACATCGGCTTTCATGATCCTGTGCAGGTCGCGTTGTGGAGCGCCAGCGTCGTTGAAGATGCTGCTCAGGGTGTCGCCGGGTTTAACCTCGTGATGAACAGTCGAGGTTTCAGGGCTGGATCCCCGCTGATTGCTCTCGGCAACCGGCGGAATATTCGATTGCTGTAAGGGTTCAGCGTCGGTTGCCGATGAGAGACTGACAGAGTTGGAATCACTGCCCGCGCTGCCTTGAGTGGACCAGACACTGGTCACCAGGACCAAAGAAAATGCTCCAGCCAGTATGGCTTTATGGGCTGGCGTAAATGTTCTTGGTTTCGTCATTGGCAGGGCATCTCCCGGCGACATTGCGCCTTTCTGCTATATAGCCACGAGGTTACCGGATTTTTCCCGGGCCTTCTATTACAGAGGCAGTTAGCGCCGGGTGGGAGACCTAAACCTTCAGGTTCTCCACCAGCCCCCGCAAACGATGCACCTGTTGCTGAATAGTGCCCGTAGCCTGCACAGTTTCTGTCATTTGTCCGGTGTTGTGGTCCGCCACTTCGGCGATTTTAACCACGCGCTGGTCGATTTCATCGGCCACCTGGCTTTGCTCCTCTGTGGCCGTGGCAATCTGGTCGGCCATGGAGCGGATGCTGGTGATGGTATCGGCAATCTCCCGCAGGGCCGCTTCGGCTTCGTTCATAGCGTCTGCGCCCTGGTGGGCCTCTTCCTGGCCCTTGTGCATGGCCTGGGCTACTTCACCGGTACCGGACTGGAACCGGTTGACGATGTCGTCGATTTTGCCGATGGATTCCTGAGTACGCTTTGCCAGCCCGCGTACTTCATCGGCCACCACGGCAAATCCCCGGCCGGCCTCGCCCGCCCGGGCGGCTTCGATGGCGGCGTTCAGGGCCAGAAGGTTGGTTTGGTCGGCAATGTCGGTAATGACCGACAAAACGGTGCCAACTTCGTTGCTTTCGTCCTGTAACCGGGTGGTGAGTTGCTGCAGCTCGCCCATGCGCCCGGAAAGCGCCTGAACCATTTTAGCGGCATCCGAAACTGTCTTTTGGCCGGAACCTGCCCGCTCGTCCGCACGAGCCGAGGCTTCGGCGGTTTCGCTGGTATTGCGGGCGACTTCCTGAACGGTGGCGCTCATCTCATTAACCGCCGTTGCCACCTGGTCAGTGTCTGATTGCTGCTGTTCCACGCCTTTTTGCGCCTGATGGATAACGTCTGTGGCGTGCTCCGTGCTTTCGTCAATCTGTTTGGCCACATCCCGGACACCGGCAACCAGTTCCCCGACTTGCCGGCGCATGGTGTTGTAGGCAGCTACAATTTCGGCAATTTCGTTGTCCTGAAATTCGTGTTCCATGGTCTGGCGGAAATCGCCGTCGGCCAGGGCCAGCAGCCGCAGGCGTAACATGTGAATCTGGTCCATTAAATAGGTCAGGCCGAACATGCGGCCAAGCACCACCAACAGCAGAATAGCCAGTACCATGGAGATGGACATGATCTGATTGAAGCGTGTGTTGCGGTCGGCCAGCGAGGACATCATGCCGACGGCTTTGTTCATCTCGGACAGCACCGTTGGTGCCATCTGATGCAATTGTTTGAGGGTGCTGCGGTCCGGGTCATCCATGTAAGCCTGCAGGGCAGGGCGGTAGTCTTGCCAGAGTGTTAACACGTGGTTCAACTGTTTGCGGATGGCGGGGTCTTTCACTGCTGGCACGCCGGCCTCTGCACTGCCTTTGAGCAGCCAATCATGGGCACGCTCCCACTGATCAATGGTCTGCTGTGCCTGGGAGCGTTCTTCAACGCCGGCGGCGACCATCTGTACTTCCTTGGCAACTCGCTGACTAAGCATTCGCTGAGCGCCTGCAACGTTCAGTGATTTGGCTTCGCCGGCGTCGGTACTGAAGTACAGGAAGGATGCCGAGCCCAGCGCGCACAGGAAAATCAGCGTGTACGACAACAGGAACTGATGGTCGAGTTTACGTACGCCGATGGAGCGTAGAGTGAGCTGTATGGCGTGGGAGATAAAAGCTCTTGGGCGCATGCTGTGTTACCCCGGAAAGTAATATTTGCTTTAAATCATTACGCGGAGTGGGGTGCAGTGCAAGGGTTATTCCGGCAGTTAGGTGAATTTCCTATCTATAGTTGAGTTGTCTCAAGTCTGTGTCGTGGAATGCGGCAGGTATGGATTGGGGTAGGTGAAACTGAAAGCCAGCACCTGTTGACTTTTAGTCATCGTTTGTTTGCCAATTGTGCTACAATGTCAAACAATGCAGTACAAAATAGAGGGCGTTATGAAAACCGAAATGCTCAGCACCCGTATTGACCACGATACCAAGGTTGCGTTTTCGCATATCTGCGACGAGGTGGGGCTCAGTCCCTCCCAAGCGATCAAGCTGTTCGCACGAGCGGTTATTAATTACGGTGGTATCCCGTTTGAGCTGAAAGCGCCTCAACCGAACGCGATAAGCAGCGATGCCATGCAGCAACTGATTGAAGGAAAAGGGCGCCGTGCGGAGTCACTGGATGGCCTGATAACCGAGCTCACGGACGGCAAAGTTACGAATGTACAGTCTTGAATATTCAACTCAGTTCAAAAAAGACTTCAAAAAAATCACCAAGCGGCCCATTTCAGACATCGTTGAAGTGGGTCGCGTTATCTCGATGTTGCAACGTAACGAGGTATTGGAAGAAAAATACGTTGATCATCCGCTTGCAGGCAACTGGCAAGGTTTTAGAGATTGCCATATTAAGCCGGATCTGTGAATTAGCAGTGGGTTTGGCACCCCAAGAAAAAGGTGGGAAGAAATGGGACTTAGTGTGATAACCCAGGCTGGACAAGGGCTGGAGCGAGTTCAACCACTGAAACAGTGCCAAATCTACCGCTAATCGACAAACGACCGATTTCCTGCCGAACAGCCTCAATTTTGCGCAATGCTTGGCACTGCAATTGACGCCGCTTTGGGCGCCCTTAGAGCCACCCTGCAGACCACACCGCCCGGCCTATTACTTCCAGCTCATCCAAGCGCTCTTTGGGGACCGTGACGGGCTGGTAGTGTTTGTTCTCGCTGATGATTACCACCCCATCGAAGTTACGCTGCAGGCGCTTTGCATACAGGTGTCCGTCAAAGCGCAGCACGTATATTCCCTCGCCTTTTATTGCCGTCCTGGTGTGGTCGATCAGGACGGTATCCCCGCCGTTCAGCACGGGCTCCATCGAGTCGCCATCAATGCGGATTGCCGAGAGGTGGTCCGGCGTCAGGCCCTGTTTTCGCAGGCTGTAGCGTGTAAAGCAGATATGCGTCAGCACCCTGGAATTCTCGTTCCAGGAGCCGTCCCCCGCGCTGCACTGGGCGTCATATAGGGGCACGAAGGCGTAATCTTCCATACCGGGAATGGACTCATGCCCGTTACCTTCGGCGGCGCCCCTGCCCGTTGCCAGCCACTCAACAGAACACCCAGCGGTTAACGCAATAGCGTTTAACACTTTCCGACTAGGCTCACCCCCATTCAGGTATCTCTGTATACCGCTTTGCGAAATACCTGCAGCTTTGGCTAGCGCGTTGGCACTGCCGAACTTCGAGGCTAACGTCTTCAGCCTCTCTATAAACTCTTCATCTCTTCCATCTTCAGCCTTCGAACCTGGAAGTTCCTTAGAATTTTTTTTGCTTGCTTCCATGTTCCGCAACCCTCTGTTTCGACTAAAAAATATCGCTTTCCGGTTAAATTGCTACCCGAAAAGAAGGTGGAAGTACCCGAATAAGGGTTGCCAGCCTAACGCTATCGAGTTATGTTTATGTTCATGAACACGATAGACAACCCAAAAAAACGCCACCGAGGTGACGCCATGAACATCAAATTTCCGTCCGATCCAGAGCAGCGCTGGGAGTGTGTGAAGTACCAGCTTCGCCTGCGCGGATCGTCCCTGGCCGCCATCGCCCAGGAGCTGGGTGTCGGCCGAAACGCCGTTATTAACGCCAAGCGCATCCGCTACCCCCGTGTTGAACGGGCCATTGCCCGGAAGCTGAGCGTGTCCCCAAGGGACATCTGGCCCGAGCGTTGGCAGTCAGATGGCGCGCCCCGGCGCGAGCGCCCAAACGTGGGCGAACGTAAAGCCGGTTATTGCCACAAGGATACAAAATCTAACGCTATCGCGCACTGTCAAATGGCCCGGAGCGCATAACCATGAGACGCGTCAAAGACAACGCCACGATTGACATCTTTGAGGTTCCGGAACCGGTTCACCCAACACCAGGCAGTGGCAACTACGCATGCCAGGTGAGTGAGCTGGTCGGCAGCGTACTGAAGAGCTGCCCCGAAGACCGCTATGAGATTGCCGCACAGATGAGCCGGCTGTCTGGCGACGACGTCTCAAAACACATGCTGGATGCCTGGTCCAGCCCCGCCCGCACGGAACACAACATCCCGCTTTACCGGGTGCCCCTGCTGGAAGAGGTGTGCCATTCACACGCCTTTACCGACTGGATGGTGCATATGCGTGGCGGCCGGGTGGCGTACGGCCGTGAAGCCCTGGCAGCCCAGTACGGAAAAATGCAGCAGATGAAGGACAAGCTTCAGCAGGAAATGCGGGAGCTGAAGCGGCTGATGGGAGACGAGGAATGAGCTGGGACGATTACACCACAGATCACCGCAGGGCGTTTGCTATGGGTGCTGCCATTGGCGGTGGTGCTCTATGCGATATGCGAGAGGTGCTCAATGATGCCATTGAAAATGGCATGCCAGCACAGGAGTTTGAGCGGCGGATTGAACAGACTCGTGCCTATCAACTTTACCAGAAGGCCGCTCAACTTATTGACAAGGTAATGCAGCAGAAAAGGGTGGAGGGCGAATGCCTTACCGGGGCAGAGGCAATCTGGGCGTTTAAGCAGATGTCTCAGTTTGCCTGGGATGAATGGGGGATTTCCGACACTTCGCTGAGCATCCGGATTCTGCACCAGGTGGCACTAGAAAAGGCCCAGCCAGCAAAGCTTCTAGCCGGGCTGTTTCACTCACTTTCCCCTGAGGATGCTAGGAGGGATCAGGAGTGATGCTTTCAACTTTGCGCAAGACGGTTTCGGCAATGATGCGGGTATCGGATAACTCAGGCCGACCATCGATGTCTGCCTGCAGCTCAGCAATGACGGCCTCTTTTGTCACCGGTTGCCCTTGCTTCATTAGCCTCTCAACGTACTTGCCAAAATATGAATGCCATAAGGCTTCAGCGGCCGTTTGCATGGTTTTGGCCTGGGCCCGCTGCATCTCTTCAATATCAAAGTCTTTTCCCTTTGCCATGGGGGCTCCTTTTCTGTTGGTTGGTTCGGTTGGCACCTCTAACCATAGCGGAGCTGTGAGCCCCCGCCTATTCACCGGAGGTGGTGCATGAGCTGTCGCGATGTATTGCCGGTTCAGGAATGGTACACAGCTTCAGAACTTGCCGGCTTAGAAGGCATGCCTGGTACTCGACGAGGTGTCCTATTTAAAGCCAAAGCCGAGAACTGGCCAGCCAAAAAGCGTGAAGGCCGGGGTGGCGGCAAAGAATACGCCTTCGCCGGGCTTCCCCAGGTAACCCAAGACGCCATACTGGCCCAGTCCCTGACCAGCGCCGGCACCGGTGATGACGTCCTGGAGCCCGTGCACGATCAGCCCGAGCGCGAGCCGGCCAAGTACGACGATCTCAAAGAAGACCAGCTGGCGGTCATGTCTGCCCGCGTGGCCTTTGTGCGCGAGATCGAACGGCTGAGCCGGGTCACCACCCAGAAAAAGGCGATCCTGACGTTAGTCGCCAACGCCCGGCTGGGAAATCTAACGCCGTACCTGGCTGACCGCGTGGTGCGCGCCAACGACCGCAAAACCGCTACCCGCACCCTGTCTGAGCGCACCCTGAAACGCTGGCTGGCGGATTTCAAAAAGCATGGTGAACGGGCGCTGGCCCCGCGCCGCCGTAAGAAGGACATGAGCATCCCTGAATGGGGCCCCACGTTCCTGAAGTTTTACCAGCGGCCACAGAAGCCCAGCATTACCGCTGCCTACCAGCAGATGGTAGAGCGCACCCCCGCGCCGCACCCATCTATTCACCAGGTGCGCCGGTGGCTGCAGAAGCTGAGCCCCGAGGCCCGAGAGCGCGGCCGCATGGGGTCACAGGAACTGAAATCCCTGCAGCCGTTCAAGCGCCGCAGCACCGACCACCTGTGGCCGAACGATGTGTGGGTCTCCGATGGCCATACGTTTGATGCCGAGGTGATCAATCCGCTGACTGGCCAGCCCTTCCGCCCGGAAATCACCGTGGTTCTGGACTGGTACAGCCGCCGCATCATCGGCTTTGCCCTGAACCTGGCGGAATCCACCGTGGCCACTCTGGACGCCCTGCGCCACGGCATCACCAACGCTGGCATGTTCAGCATGTTCTACGTGGACAACGGCGCCGGCTTCAAGAACGACAGCATCTATGAAGTGGTGGACCGCCTGGGCGGCACCATCACCCACTCACTGCCATACAACTCCCAGGCCCGGGGCGTGGTTGAGCGGGTCCACCAGACCTTCGTCACTCTGGCCAAAGACTTCAACAGCTACATCGGCGTGGACATGGACAAGCAAGCCGCAACCCGCGCCCACAAGCTGTCCCGGAAGGCAATCAAAGAGGGCTTCAAACCGGCCCACATTCCGACCTTTCAAGAGTTTTACGACAGCCTGAGCGCGGCGGTAGAGCGCTACAACAACATGCCCCACAACGGCCTGCGCAAGATCCGCGACATGGAAACCGGCCGCCTGCGCCGCCAGACCCCCATGGAAGCCTGGGCCGATGCCGAGGTGGAAGGCTTTGAAGCCATCACCGCCGATCCCGACCTGGTGGCCTCGCTCACCCGGCCGCAGGAGATCCGCAAAACCCACCGGGGCGAGGTCCGCATTAACGGTGGCATCTACTTCCTGGACGCTCTGCGTGACTTCCACGGCGAGGAAATAAAAGTGGCCTGGGACTACCGCGACAGCTCAAGCGTTGGCGTGTTCACCCTGGAAGGTGAAGTGATCGGCACCGCCGAACTGGACGGCAACGCCACCCCGGCCATGCCGGTGGCCCAGCTGCAGCGCGCGGCAGACAAACGCGAAAAAGGCCAGCTCAAGCGCCTGACCACCAAAGCGAAAACCATCACCGGCCGTGATGTCGAGATCCGCACTATTGAGCCGGTCGCCAATGACGACGACACCCAGCGCCTGGTCGAAGCCGGCCGGGCCAAGGCCAAGCAGCTGGCCGCCGCCAAGAAAGAAGAATTCGTGATTCCTGAAGACGGAATTGCCCGGTACCGCCTATGGCAGAAGCTGGATCAGCGAGTAACCGCCGGTGAAGCGCTGAGCGAGAAAGAACAAAAGTGGTGGGAAAGCTACCCGAATACAACCGGATTCCGCGCTATCCAGCGCGTGATGGAAGCGAGCGCCAACGGCAAAACCGTCAGCGCCCGCAGGGCCATGTGAGCGCATGGCCATGACACCCAAAGCAACAGCAAAAGGAAGTTATATGAGCGTCAACACCATTGTACCACTGACTAACGTCGGCCTGCTCGCCCAGGCCGTGGAAAGCGCCGCCAACCGCCCGCCGGAACTGCCGGGGCTGGTCGTGATGTACGGCCCCAGTGGTTATGGCAAGAGCCTGGCAGCCGCCTACGCGGCCAACCTGCACCGCGCCTACTACGTGGAGTGCCGCGAAAGCTGGACCAAAAAAGCCTTCCTGATCGCCATCCTGCGTGAAATGGGCATCATCCCCATGAAGACCCTGAGCGAAATGGTAGACCAGGTGGCCGAACAGCTCAGCCGTAGCGGCCGCCCCATCATCATTGATGACGTCCAGTACGTTATCGACAAGGCCGCCGCCAACGTGCTGACCGACATCTACAACGCCAGCCAGGGCACCCTGATCCTGATCGGCGAAGAGCGCGTGCCTGCCTCCATGTCCCGCCTGGAGCGCCTGCACAACCGGGTGCTGGAGTGGGTGCCCGCCCAGGCTGCCAGCCTGACAGACGTAGCCGAGCTGGCCCAGTCCAGCTACCCCGATATCGAAATGGACGAAGACCTGCTGGAAGAGGTGCGCACCCGCGTAAAAGGCTGCCTGCGCCGCATCGCCGTCAACCTCTACCGCATCCACAGCGAGGCGGTAGCCAACAACTGGGAGCGCGTCGACCTCGAAACCTGGGGTGAACGCACCATCCACACCGGCCAGCCACCGGCGCGGAGGGCGTAAGGATGGCGAAGAGCATTACCCGTAAGCCCGTACACCTGGAATCCCAGGGCCCGAAAGGCGATCGGCAGTCCATGTGGGAAGTGATTCGCAGGCTGCACAAGGGCGGCGAGCCCATCACCGTGCGCGATGTGTGGATGCTGGGCGCAGAGTGGGCTCCCCAGGGCCGCGTGCGCGACTACATGACCGGCCTGGAAGCCGCCGGCTACCTGCGCCGCACCGAATCCGTGCGCGGGCGATTGGTGAAATATGAGCTGGTGAAAGACTGCGGCGTAGATGCCCCACGAGTCCGAAAAGACGGCACCGAAGTCACCCAAGGCCGTGGCCGCGAACAAATGTGGCGCACCGTCAAAATCATTGGCGATTTCACCAGCCGCCAGTTGGCGCAGGCCGCGTCCACGCCCAAGCACGAGGTGGCCGAAACCACTGCCAACGACTACTGCCTGATGCTGGCCGGTGCCGGTTACCTCACCGTCACCCGCCCGGGCGGCCCCGGCAAACCTGCCCGGTACCGCCTCGCCCCAGGCCGCTGGACCGGCCCCCGGGCCCCGATGGTCCAGCGCCTCAAGCAGCTGTACGACCCCAACACCGGGGAAGTGGTTTACCAGCGCAACCCACAGACAGAAGGGGGCGACGAGTGAGCCGCAAAGTCGATATCTCCAACTGGGGCGACCAGCCCCCGCACTGGGTCCAACTGCTGGCCAAAGAGGTGGAATCGTCAAGCCGCACCAAAGCAGGTGAGCGCATCGGCATCAGCCGCACCGCCGTCTCCCTGCTGCTGGCCAACCGGTATTCCAGCCCCAGCACCGCCCGGATGGAACAGCGCATCCTGGACGCCCTGGACGGCATCCAGTGCCCGGCCCACAACACCAACATCAGCACCGAACAGTGCCGGGAATACCGGGACCGCCCGGCGCCAACGCACAACCCCATGGCCATGCGCGTATGGCGCGTGTGCCAGAACTGCCCTCACAACCCGAACGGAGGCCAGCCATGAACATGCACCCAACCGCTTACCTGGAGCACTACGCCGACCTGTACGCAAACAACATGCTGCACCGGCACGGCGTAACCCTGGACCAATACCTGGCCGATCCGGCCCGCTACGAACACCTGCTGCAACAGCTATTCCCGCTGATGCCGGAGCAAACCCGGGTACGGGTGCGCCTCATGCGGGCCGAGATCCAGGAACAAACCGAGCAGGAGCTGCAAAGCTCCCTGGCCAAAAAAGGCGGGGCGTACATGGAGCCCATGCGGCACCACCGCTACCCCAAGAAACGCGGGAAGCTCTGCGGCTTCCGGCCTGCCCAAAACCCATTTCCCCAAGCGACCTGAGGTAAACCATGAGCACAGCAGAAAACCACGACCAGTACCGGCGTAACGCCAAAGGCCACCTGGTACCCGTGGACCAGATCAAAGACATCGACCGCCTGCGCGATGACCTGGTGATGGAAGTCATTGCCAAAGTCAAAGACCTGCAGGAACAGATGATCCGCGTGAAGTCCGACATTGCCACCGAAGTGGAAGCGTTCCTGGAACTGTCTGCCCGGGAGTACGCCACCGCTTATGGCGGCAAAAAAGGCAACGTCACCCTGGCCAGCTTCGACGGCCAATACCAGGTAAAGCGGGCCGTGTCTGATCACCTGCAGTTCGACGAGCGCCTGCAAGTGGCCAAAGAGCTGATAGACCAGTGCATACACGAATGGACGGCGGGCAGCCGCTCCGAAGTGCAAGCCCTGGTTGAACACGCCTTCCAGACCGACCGTGAAGGCAAGATCAACACCGCCCGGGTGCTGGGCCTGCGCAGTCTGGATATCAAGCACGAGAAATGGCAGCAGGCCATGCAGGCCATCATGGATTCCATCCAGGTGACTGGCAGCAAGTCCTACCTGCGCTTCTACGAGCGGAAAGGCCAAGACGGGCCTTACCGCCAGA
>JABXHG010000198.1 GCA_013393545.1 Alteromonadaceae bacterium
ATAAGTTCAAATCTCATAAATATTATATAATAAAATTAATAATAATATTATTATAATTAAATACAGTTTTTAAATAAAGAAAATTAAATATAAAAATATAAAAATAATTTATTAAATAAAATAAAAAACTGGTACCTTAACTAACCATACATACATTCACAATAAAGAAAAAATTGCTCTTCCGATCTCCAACAACGCCAGTAACGGCATTGAGCCGAGCTTCTCGCACCACTACGCGCGCAACATCATTCGCGAAGGTCGCAAGACCAAGGAAAAAGTGGACGTGTTCAGCTTCGAGCTGCTGGCCTACCGGCACCTGGTGAACGCAGCAGCCATGCCGTTCTCCGAAGACGAAGACAAAAAACTGCCGGCCTACTTCACCACGACGGATGACGTTTCTCCCGCGCAGCACGTAGACATCCAGGCCGCGGCCCAGAAGTGGGTGGATTCCTCCATTTCCAAGACCGCCAACGTGCCCACTGAATTCCCCTACCCGGACTTCAAGGGCATCTATCTGTACGCTTACGACAAGGGCCTGAAGGGCTGCACCACCTTCCGCTTTAATCCGGAAGCCTTCCAGGGCGTACTGGTGAAAGAGAAAGACCTTGAAAACACACTGTACGAGTTCACACTGGATGATGGCAGCAAAGTGACCCTGCGGGGCAACGAAGAGGTGGAGTATGACGGCGAAGTTCACAACGCCGCCAACCTGTTCGATGCGCTCAAAGAAGGCACCTACGGCAAGTACTGATCCGGGAACCGACAGACAGGAATACAACCATGACAGTAAAAATCAGCAACAAAATCGTCGGCTACCGCGTAAAGAAAGCCGAAGACGAAACCCCGACAGAAAAGCAGGCCCCCGTGCATGCGGATACCAAGCCGGTGGAGATGAACGAGAACATCGAACGGCCGGACTTTCTGCTGGGTACCACCTACAAGATCAAGCCGCCGGTGGCCGAGCATGCGATGTACATCACCATCAACGACATCCTGCTGAACGAGGACACCGACCACGAGAGCCGGCAGCCTTATGAAGTGTTCATCAATTCCAAATCGATGGAGCATTTCCAGTGGGTGATCGCCCTTACCCGGGTTATCTCCGCCGTGTTCCGCAAGGGTGGCGATGTGACTTTCCTGGTGGAAGAGTTGCGAAGCGTGTACGACCCGAACGGTGGCTATTTCAAGAAAGGCGGTGTGTTCATGCCTTCGCTGGTTGCTGAAATCGGCGCCGTGATCGAGAAGCACCTGAAGGCCATCGGCCTGCTGGAAAGCGAGGAAATGAGCGAGACCACCAAGCGCATCCTCGCCGAAAAACGCGCCGAGTTCGAGGCCAGCCAGACCTCAGCCACCAACGACGACACGGGCGCCGATTACCCGCCCAACGCCACCATGTGCGGCAAATGCAGCACCAAGGCGGTGATCGTGATGGATGGCTGCGCTACCTGCCTGGCCTGTGGTGACAGCAAGTGCGGTTAAACGAAACACGCTGAATCACCGTACAAGCAAAGGCCCGGCGGCATAGTGCTCCCGGGCCTTTTTCATGCCAACTGCACCTTACACCCAATAAGCAACCCTCCACTCAAGGCTGATCTGTCATGCAAAGCTGGCTGTTTCTGGCGCTGGCCATTATCGCCGAGGTGGTCGGCACCTCCGCGCTGAAATCGTCCGAAGGCTTTACCCGCCTGGGCCCGACGACCGTGGTTGTCATCGGTTATGTGGTGGCTTTTTATTTCCTTGCCCTGGCCATCAAGGTAATTCCAGTAGGCATTGCCTATGCGGTATGGGCCGGCCTCGGCATTGTATTGATTTCACTGATCGGGTGGCTGGTCTTCCAGCAGAAACTCGATGCTCCGGCCGTCCTTGGCATGGGGTTGATCCTGTCAGGCGTTCTGGTGATCAACCTGTTTTCCGGATCCGCCAGCCATTAAACGCCGCACGCTCTGTTTCAGGTCTTCCAGCACCAGATACAGGCAGGGCACCAAAAACAGAATCAGGGCCGTCGCGAAGACAATCCCGAAGCCTAGCGAGACCGCCATGGGAATCAGGTAGATCGCCTGCAACGAGGTTTCGGTGATGATTGGAGCCAACCCGCCAAAGGTGGTTAGCGTAGTCAGGGCGATGGGACGGAAGCGCCTCAAGCCAGCTTCATAGATAGCCTGTGCCGCACCTAGCCGCTCACGCTGCCGGTTGGCATAAGTAATCATGATCAGTGAATCGTTCACCACTACCCCGGACAGCGCCACAATCCCCATGATACTGACCAGCGAGAGTTCCATGCCCAGTATCATATGGCCGATGATGGCGCCCACGGCACCAAACGGAATGGCCAGCATGACCACCAGCGGTTGCAGATAACTGCCGAAGGCGACGGCCAGAAGCGCAAAGATGACCCCCATGGCCAGACCAAAGCCACCCCAGAGCGCGCCGGTAGATTCACGCATGTCGGCCTGGCTACCCTGGAAACTCCAGGTCAGGCCGGGGAAATCGGCCCGCAGTTGCGGCAGCAGGTCTTCCTGAATCACGCTTAACACCTGGCCGGTGGCGGCCTTCGGTTCCACATCCGTGCCCACGGTAATCACCCGCCGGCCATCACGCCGATCAATCGAGCGGAAGGATTCGGCAATGGACACATCCGCCACTTCCATCAACGGCACCTCGGTTCCATCACTGGTACGAACCACAAAGTTGTCGAGGTGGTAGAGGTCCTGGCGCTCGCGCTCCGGCAGGCGCACCCGGATCTCGTTTTCATTGATGCCCCGGAGCTGGCGCAGGGCAACCGCGCCGTAAAAAGCGTCTCGCAACTGCTGTCCGACTTCCGCGCCGGTCAGGCCCAGTGCTCGTCCCTGGTCGTTCAGGGTAATGTCGAACTGAGGTTTGCCGGCGGTGTAACTGTCATTCACATTACGGGTTTCGCCAATTTGCTCCAACTCTTCAAAAAAGCGTTCGCTGGCCCGGGCCAGGGTCTCGATATCGGTATGGCTCAAATCCACGCTGATGTCGTCGCGCCAGCTACCCGGGCCCTGTTCAGCCGAAATGGTGATTTCGTCCACGCCCTTGAAATCACTGAGCTGGTTGCGCCACAGATCAACAATTTCGCTGACCGCCATGTCACGCTCCTGCTCCGGACGCAGTACCAGTTCAATGTCCACGTAATTCTCGCCGCGCACATTGGTCTTGATGCCCTCGGCGTTGCGGCCCAGATCGTGCTCCTCGAACAGCCGTTCGGTGTCGCGGGTAATGGCCATGGCCAGCTCACCGGCCCGGGTGGCGGTGGTGCCCACCGGCAGGCGCACATTGGCTTCGATTTCATCGGCCGGCGATTCCGGCATCATGATCATGCCCATGTGGGCACTGGTGGCGTAAGCGCCACAAACCACCATGATGGTCAGCGCTGCTGTCAAAGTGACATAACGGAAACGCAGAGACAGATCCAGCAGCGGCCGGTAGCCCCTGTCGATGACCGCTTCAAAACCACGGGAGAAAACCCGCTGTACCGCGTGCATGGCCCGGCCATACACCGTTACGCTGCCACGGCCGCTGTGGGCCAGGTGTGCCGGCAAAATGAACAGGGCTTCAATCAGGGAAATCGCCAGCACCAGAATCACCACCACACCCAACGGCCACCAGAACTTGCCGGTGGTGCCGGGGATAAACAGCAACGGCAGAAACGCCACGATGTTGGTCAGAATGCTGAAGGTCACCGGGCCGGCGATATCCTGAGCGCCCTTGATGGCAGCCTGCATGAAAGTCATGCCCTGTTCCCGGTATTCGTAGATGTTCTCGCCCACCACAATGGCGTCATCCACCACGATCCCGAGCACCATCAAAAACCCGAACATGGAGATCATGTTGATGCTCACGTCCATCACCGGCAGAAAGAACACACTGCCCACGAACGAGATGGTCATGCCCATCATGATCCAGAACGCCAGACGGTACTCCAGGAACAGGCTGAGAATCACCAGCACAATGACCATCGCCATCACACCGTTTTCCAGCAGCATGTTCATGCGATCTTCAAAGTGCTCCGCGCGGTTGCTGTCGATGCGCAGGTTGACCGTTTCCGGCAGAGTCCCATCCAGTTCGACCATCACTTTTTCGACCGACTCGGCAATAGCCAGTGGCGACTGGTCACCGGTGCGGAAGATTTCGATTTCCACCGACGGCTGGCCGTTGAAGCGGGAGTGGAAACCTTCTTCCTCAAAACCGTCGCGAACACTGGCGATATCGCCCAGGGTGACCGCTCCACCGGAAGCGGCATTGACGATGACGATCGACTCGAAGGCCTCTGCCCATTGTTTGCGCTCTTTCAGGCGTAGCAGAATGTCGCCATTGGCGGTTTCCATGGATCCAGCCGGAATGTCCTGGCTGGATTGCTCTATACGGTTGGCGACCTGTGAAAGCGTCAGCTTGAATTCACGCAGGGTGTCCCGGGAAATTTCCACACTGGTCAGGTAGGCAGGAACATCGTTGATCTCGGCCTGGGTAATGTTGGGCTCCGCCAGCAACCGGTTACGCACCTGTTCACCGAGCTGACGCAGGGTCCAGGTATCGACATCACCGTATAGCACCAGCTCCAATACGTCCCGGGTTGGTGTAATCAGCCGGACTTGCGGCTCTTCCGCCTGTTCCGGAAAGGTGCGAACCCGGTCCACGGCCTGCTCAATATCCTGCAGCGCCTGCATGCGGTTGGTGCCCGGCACCAGCTCCAGCTGAATAGAGCCGGAACCTTCCCGGGCCGTGGAGCTCATTTCTTCGATACTTTGAATGCCCTGTACGGCTTCCTCCACCGGCAGAAGAATGCCCTGCTCGACTTCCGAAGGCGAAGCGCCCGGGTAGGTGACACTGACCTGGACAATGTCCAGCGAGAACTCGGGGAACACCTCTTTTTGCACCTGCGAGGCCATCCAAAGGCCCCCGGCCAGCAGCAGGATCATCATCAGGTTGGCGGCCACCGAGTTACGGGCCATCCATTCGATGGGGCCAACCCAGCCTCGGCGTTTGGAGGAATCGGTCATTGGCTGTCATCCTCCAGACGCAAGCGCGCGCCTTTGACCACGGATGAGAGATTGTTGGTGATCACCTGATCACCGTCCTCAAGACCGCTTTCAACGTAAGCCCAGTGTTGATCCTGAAACGCCAGTTCAACCTGCCGGATGGCCAGTTCGCGATCTTCCATCACCCAAACCGTGTTTTCCCTGCGCACCAGATCACGGTCAAGGCGAATCACGTTGTCCAGCGGCCGAGCCTGGATTTCGGCGGTCAGGAAGCTGCCAAGGATCAGCGGTGGCTGGCCTTTTGCCTCGGCCAGAGCCAGCGGATCGTCCACCGTAATCAGCACCCGCGCCATGCGGGCATTGTCGTCCAACTCTCCCACCAGTTGCGCCAGGCGGCCCTGGCGTGTCTGGTTTTCAGGCCACACGTTATCATGGTGCAGGGTTACCGCGGCTCCGGAGGTCCCGGGGCCGGGGCCAAAATCGATCCACTGCAGGCTGGCCATGGGCACCGTCGCTTCCAGCCAGTATCGATCGGTGGCCACTAGACGGCCAAGGCTGGTACCGGCGCTCACCTCCGAGCCCTCGGTCACATCCCGGGACAACACCTGAGCCGGAAACGGGGCACGCACCCGGGTTCGGGACAGATCCAGCTCCGCTTTACGAACAGCGGCCCGGGCGGCGGCGACTCTCGCTCGGGCCTGCTGCAACTGCGGCTCGCGCAGAATCAGGGCCTGATTCTCCACCGGGATGCTTTCGCCAAGCAGTTCAAATTCCTGGCGGGCAACCGCCTGCTGGCCTTTTTCCAGCTCCAGGTCCGCCTGCGCCTGTTGGAGTTCGCTGCGGCTCTGCGCCAGGGCAATGTCATAATCCGCCGGATCCAGACGCAACAGCTCCGCGCCCTCCGACACCCGGCGGCCCGGCGTAAAATTTTCCGATTGCGCCATGACCTGACCGGAAACGCGGGCACTCAGGTTCACCTCGCGCGCCGGAATCACGCGCCCCATCGCTTTGATCACCGGACGATACTCGCCTTTGCTTACGGTTTTCACATCCACCAGCATCGCAGTATCCCGGGCTGCATCCTTGCGGGTAGCGGTGGGCTCAGTCTTGAAGATCAGCCAAATCAGGGCAACGCCGGCCACCACAATCAGCACACTGACAAAAGCAGTTTTCAGCGGGCCTGCCCGGCCCCGTTCCGGCCTTGCCGCAGTTTCATCGATGGGATGACTCATGCCTGGTCCTTTTCGCTTCGTTGGGTCGGGGTTGAAGACTCCGGTGCTGGCGGCTTAATCGGGCCAGCAAGTGCTCGGTACAGGGCTACGCGATAGTTCAACAGCTGCCGGCGCGCGGTCAGCCGGGTTCTTTGTAAATCCTGCTGATCCCTGAGCGCCCCCAGAACGTCGGTGTAGCTGACAGCGCCATTCAGGTAGCGCCGTCGTAATTGCTGGTAGCTGGCATCAGAAAGCTCTATTTGCCGCTCCAGACTGGTCAGCCGTTCCTGCAGTTGGCGCTCGCGGGCGAGCGCATCTTCCACTTCCTGAATGGCAACCAGCACGGCCTGCCGGTAATCCTGCACACGCTCCTGCAAACCGGCCTCGGCACTGGTGACCGCCGCCCGGCGCTCACCGCCATCAATCACCGGCAACAGCAGATTGCCAGCCAGCGTTACCAGCCAATCGTCAAACAGCTCACTGGCATTGGCTGCCTCATCGCTCACCGAGGCTTCCAGCGACAACCGGGGAAAACGATTACTGATCGCTGCTGCCAGATCGCGGTCAGCCGCCTGAACCAGACGCCAGGCCTGCTGGACATCCGGCCGACGCTGAACAAGCTCACCCGGCACACCAGTATCCGGCAACGGAGGGAGTTCCGGCAGCATCTCTTTGCCCGGTAACGAGTCACGGATTGGTGCCCGACCGAGCAAGACCGTCAGCTGGTTTTGCAGCACTGAGATATCGCCGGCCAGGTTGGTCAGTTGCTCCTCCGACGAGGACACCAGCTGGCGTTGACGCAGTACATCGGCAGCACCCGCCTGGCCGGCCGAGAAACTTGTTTCAATCACCGTCAGCAGGTTTCGGTTTACCGCCAATTGCTGTTCTGCCAAGGCCCGCTGCGCCTGCTGTTCCACCAGTTCGAACCAATAGCTCGCGATTTCACCAGACAACGAGATAGCGGCCGCCTCATAGTCCGCCTCGCTGGCCAGCGCCCGCAAACTCTCGGCCTGGGACAAGGATTGCACCCGTCCCCATAAATCAACCTCGTAACTGGCGCTTAATCCAGCACTGAAACGGTCGGTACCGGAGCTTTCGGATTCGCGACGGTCGGCGCCGAGGTTGGCGTCAAGGGTGGGAAACAAACCAGCCGCTTGCCGATCCGCCGCCGCCCGGGCCTGCAACAGGCGCTGGTAGCTGGCTTTCAGGCTCAGGTTGCCTTCCAGCGCCTGTGTGATCAGGCGGTTCAGCTCAGCATCATCGAACGCGCGCCACCACTGGTTTGGCGGCTGCAAGCTGCCAGAGCGGGAAAAGGCTGACGCAAGTTCAGGTGTGTTCTCTGTAATGCGGGGTTGGCTCGAGCAGCCGGTAATAAGTACGGCCAGTAACAGTACACAAACAGGCCTGGGCTTCGGAGCGTGTCTGAACATGGAATTCCCGTTCCGGGTTGAATCAAGGATTTGTCATTCTGCACCCGCAGCATTGGTTTTCAAGCGCATGGCGGCGTCTTTACATGATGTTTGCACACCAGCCAGACACACAGTTCCTACGATAATTTTTGTCTGCTGGCCTTCCGATATACCTGCAAGTTCGGCATGATGTTACGGCGTTTTAATCAATGAATGCGCAAAGACCACTCAATAACTCTCAGGGAGAAAGGATTAATGAAGAAAGCATTTTCGCCATTGATGGCCATTGTGTTCAGTGCAGTTCTCGCAGGTTGCGCCAGTTCCGGCGGTCAGGCGCCGGACGGTGGCATCATTGGCGACATTCCCGACGACAGCAAGTTTGCCAAAGTTGACATCGGCATGCCGCAAGCTCAGGTTTATGATTTGATCGGTCCGCCCACCGACACAAAAGCCTACATTACCGGCAAGAGTTTTATTCCGTTCTACTACGGTAGCGATGCCGCACGCACCGAAGCCATTTACAAGGACGAAGGCCGCATCACCTTTACCGGTGGCACCGGCTTTGGCGCGCAGGCCTTCAAGGTTTATCGTATTACCTACGACCCGACCGAAGACGGCTATAACAACTGATTATCGTCAGGTTACATGGCGCACTATCAGTGAGAGGGCCGCAATAGCGGCCCTTTTTGTTGGCCGATCTTTGATCACCCATGGACAACGAGCGGCCCATGCCTACCCACATAAGACCGAGTTTTCAATACGCTACCGGCAACTGCTGGCTTGGCCGGATACTGGCAATCTGGACTGAAAACGGCCTGTTCAGTCTTGAGCCGTTTGACTCAACCGAAGCCTTCGAAATCCATCTCCCGCATAAATTGCCTGCCCACCACACGCTGCCGGCCGACAGCGCCAGGCAAGAAGAGTTGGATGGCATTCTGGCTGCCATTGAGAAGCCCGGGGTTCCGATGCCGGCTCTTAAACTTGACCTTCAGGGCACGCCGTTTCAGCAAAGTGTCTGGCAAGCCATCCGGGGCATACCGCCAGGACAGACCCGAACCTACACGCAACTGGCCAGCCAACTGGATAACCCTCGGGCAACCCGAGCGGTTGCCAATGCCTGTGGCGCTAACAGGCTGGCGTTTGTTGTTCCCTGCCATCGCGTGATTCGAAGTGATGGCACTCCTGGCGGCTATCGCTGGGGACTTGCCAGAAAAAGAGCCCTGCTGGAACGCGAGAAGTCCGCCGCCCGAGCGTCTGAACAGGATGGTTTTACAGAATCGTGACAGCGGTCTTATCCATTGGTCTTGTCATCAGCCGTCGCTTCTCTTGATGTCTATCAATATTTAAAACATGCCTCAGCCATAGGATGCAGGTTGGAAGTATTAAAAAAATCAGGAATTCAGGAGAGACATACCGATGACGTTCTGGCCGTGGAGTAAAGAACTGGAGGTTGGAATCGGGGAAATCGACGAACAGCACAAGTGGCTGGTGGATACCACCAATGAGTTGTACGACGCCATGGAAGCGGGGGCCAGCAACGAGCAAGTCAGCGATATCCTGGAATCGCTGATGGATTACACCATGAACCACTTTATCGTCGAGGAAGACCTGTTCAACCGTCTGGGCTACCCCGAAACCGAAGCGCACAAAGCCGAACACAACAAGTTCACCAGCAAGATCATGGACTTGATTGATCGCCACGAAAGTGGTGCCTCAGCCAGTGAAGAAACCCTGACCCTGCTGAAGGATTGGCTGACCCATCACATTCTGAAGGTCGACAAGGCCTATGTGGAGCATTTCCGTAGCCATGGCGTGACCTGACCGTCAGCGCCCGCCTGTATCCAGTAACCCCTGTTTTTCCCGTTGCGCCTGTGCCAGGCAGGCCAACATGGGAGCAACTTCCCGGATCTTTCGGGCCCGGGGCCAAAGTGCCTCGGCCTCGTCAAAGCCCTGCCTCAGGTAGTTGAGGAACTGTTTAATACGCCCCGTGACATACCGGTCTTCAAGCCGCGTTTGCAGCGCCTGTGCATAATCCTCGATCAGGTAGACCACCTCGCTCCACTCCATGGGCTCCCGTTCATCGCCCTGTTGAGATGCCTTGATCTGAGCCGCCAGATCCGGCCGGGCAATCAAACCCCGGCCAATCATCACATCGTCGCAACCGGACACTTCCCGGCAACGCCAGTAATCATCCACGGTCCAGATTTCACCGTTGGCAATGACATGAGTCTTCACCGCCTCTCTCACCCGGGCAATCTCTTCCCAGTAGGCCGGCGGTTTGTAGCCGTCCACCTTGCTGCGGGCGTGAACCACAATCTCCGCCACACCGGCCGCCTCCAGCGCCTGTGCGCAAGCCACGCCCATGGAACGGTCGTCATAGCCCAGACGCATCTTGGCGGTCACCGGTACACTAGCTGGCGTGTCCTTGCGCACGGCCAGGGCAATGTCATGCATTAACTCCGGCTCGAGCATCAATACACAACCGCCCTTGTGCTTGTTCACGGTCTTGGCGGGGCAACCAAAGTTGATATCCACCTGTCCGGCCCCCAGTTCGGCAGCTTTGGCGCCGTGGCGGCCCATCATTTCAGCATTGGAGCCCAGTAGCTGCACCGCCACTGGCACACCGGCATCGGTCAAGGCCTGTTTATGGAGTTCGGGCGCGTATTTATAGAAAACCCGGGGTGGCAACATGCCGTGGGTCACCCGGATGAACTCGGTCACGCACCGGTCAATACCGCCCACGCGGGTCAGCGTTTCACGGATCGGGGCGTCGACCAACCCCTCCATCGGGGCGAGGATAATGCGCATGCGGGCTCCACAATGTATTTGGCAAGGTGCTCAATGAGCGAGCAAAAGCGGAGCGGATTGTAAGGAAAATTCGGGCGGGAGGATAGCCGGGCACCCCGAAACAGGGTGCCCGGTATCTCTGGGTGATTTACGCCTGAACGTCGAAGCGGTCGTTGTTCATCACCCTGGTCCAGGCCTTAACGAAGTCTTTCACAAACTTCTCTTCGTTGTCGTCCTGGGCATACACTTCCGCATAGGAGCGGAGGATGGAGTTGGAACCAAACACCAGATCAATCCGGCTGGCGGTCCACTTCACCTGATCGGTCTTGCGGTCACGGATCTCGTAGACGTTGTTACCCGCAGGCTTCCAGGTGTAAGCCATGTCGGTCAGGTTCACGAAGAAATCATTCGTGAGCTGGCCTTCACGGTCGGTGAACACACCGTGTTTGGTGCCGCCGTGGTTGGTGCCCAGCACTCGCATGCCACCTACCAATACGGTCATTTCCGGTGCTGTCAGGCCCATCAGCTGGGCGCGGTCGAGCATCATCTCCTCGGGCTTGACGATGTAATCCTTCTTGGACCAGTTGCGGAAGCCGTCAGCCAGCGGTTCCAGTGGTTCGAAGGAATCCACATCGGTCATTTCGGCGGTGGCATCGCCCCGGCCCTTGAGGAACGGAACACGCACGTCGTAACCCGCTGCCTTCGCTGCCTGTTCGATACCCACGCTGCCGGCGAGGACGATGATGTCAGCCACGCTGGCACCGGCGTCAGCAGAAATCTGCTCGTACACTTTCAGCACCCTGGCCAGGCGATCCGGCTCGTTACCTTCCCAGTCTTTCTGGGGAGCCAGACGGATACGGGCACCGTTGGCACCACCCCGGTTATCGGAACCACGGAAAGTGCGGGCGCTGTCCCAGGCTGTGCTGACCATGTCGGCAATGGACAGACCGCTTTCGGCAATTTTCTCTTTGACCACTTCCTCACAGTAATCGGTGCTGCCAGCCGGTACCGGATCCTGCCAGATCAGGTCTTTAGACGGCGCTTCCGGGCCAATGTAACGGCTCTTCGGACCCAGATCGCGGTGAGTCAGCTTGAACCAGGCGCGGGCGAAGCAGTCCTTGAAGTACTCCGGGTCCGCCATGAACTTTTCACAAATGGCGCGGTACTTCGGATCCACCTTCATGGCCATGTCCGCATCGGTCATGATCGGGTTGTGGCGAACGGAAGGATCGGTGGCATCCACCGGCTTGTCTTCTTCCTTCATGTTCACCGGTTCCCACTGCCAGGCGCCGGCCGGGCTCTTCTTCAGCTCCCATTCATAGCCGAACAGCAAGTCAAAGTAACCCATGTCGAACCTGGTCGGGTGCGTGGTCCAGGCACCTTCAATGCCGGAGGTCACCGCGTTGGCGGCCTTGCCCTTCATGTTCGGGTTGCTCCAGCCAAAGCCCTGCTCTTCCACGTCAGCCGCTTCTGGCTCTGGTCCAAGCGCCTCAGCATCGCCGTTACCGTGACACTTACCAACGGTGTGGCCACCGGCGGTCAGTGCGGCGGTTTCTTCATCGTCCATCGCCATGCGGGCGAAGGTCACACGAACCTGCTCGGCGGTCTTGGCGGGGTCGGGCTGACCATTCACCCCTTCCGGGTTCACGTAGATCAGGCCCATCTGAACCGCTGCCAGCGGGTTTTCCATGGTTTCTGGCTTATCCACGTCTTCATACCGCTCATCAGACGGCGCCAGCCATTCTTTCTCGGCTCCCCAGTAAATGTCTTTTTCCGGATGCCAGATGTCTTCGCGACCGAAGGAGAAACCGAAGGACGGCAGTCCCATGGATTCATACGCCACGGTACCGGCCATAATAATCAGGTCGGCCCAGGAAATTTTGTTGCCGTACTTTTTCTTGATCGGCCACAGCAAACGGCGAGCCTTGTCCAGGCTGACGTTGTCTGGCCAGGAATTGATCGGGGCAAAGCGCTGGTTACCGGTACCACCGCCACCACGGCCGTCGGCGATCCGATAGGTGCCGGCCGCGTGCCAGGACATGCGAATAAACAAGCCGCCATAATGCCCCCAGTCAGCCGGCCACCATTCCTGGCTGTCGGTCATCAGAGCGTGAAGATCTTTTTTCAGGGCGTCGAAGTCCAGTTTCTTCACTTCTTCGCGGTAAGCGAAGTCTTCACCCAGCGGATCAGTCTTGCGGTCGTGCTGGTGAAGGATGTCCAGATTCAGTGCTTCCGGCCACCAATCCATGTTGCTGTGGCCGGTCTCGGTGTTACCACCGTGCATGACCGGACACTTGCCACCACTATTGTTCTGAGTCATCACACTCTCCTGTTATCACTGCGTTTTAAAAACGACTTGTGCGGGTCCAAAACAACCCTAAATATAGATCATTCCTGTCATGCTGCTTGAATGTTTCCTACAGCAAACATAGCGAACGCCTATGACTTTCACGTATCTGGCTTCTTCTGGCCCGGTGCTACCAAGTCATGGCGAAATCGCCATAGTAATCCGCCAGAATCCCAAGAGAATCACTCCATGCTAACGAGGTCATTTGAATCCAGGCTGACATAGAACAACTCCTGCGTTAACGAGAACAATTTCACTTTAACGCCGGATCGCGCCCCGGATACAATTAATTAAAAATAAATTTCTGAAAGTATTTATTAATGGAAGAAATGCAAAGGTAGGCTATAAGCGTTCAATCCGAACGAACTTGCCGGCATCGTCAAACAGAATGCGGAAACTGCCGCGAATGCCGTCTTTAAGGAAAAAGCGGGAAAGGATACGGCCCGGGAAGCGGACAGAGCGTCCGTCCCGGGCCGTGGTGTGCACATCGGTGGCAACGCCCTGATAGAGCTCGATCTCCCCCTCCGCGCTGATGCTGATCTCCACGCTAATCTGCTGCATGGTGCTTAGTTAGCCATTTCCAGCAACAGACGGTTCAGGCGGCTGACGTAGGCGCCCGGGTCTTGCAGCTGCTCGCCACTGGCCAGGGTGGCCTGGTCGAACAGAACCGCAGACAGCTCGTTAAAGCGCTCGTCGCCTTGCCCTTTCCCAAGGCGCTGGACCAGCGGGTCCTCCACGTCTATTTCGAAGATCGGCTTGCTCCCCGGCACTTTCTGGCCGGCCGCTCCCATGATCTTCTTCACCTGTGCGCCCTTGCCGAACTGACCCCCCACCAGCCCCGCCGGCGAGC
>JABXHG010000199.1 GCA_013393545.1 Alteromonadaceae bacterium
GCCAGCGGCACCGATGCAAGCGGAACCAGTGTGACCGTTAACGGCAGTCCGTTTGGCTTTACGGCTGGTGACGCAGAGAGAGCCACTGTTAACGGCGTCGACATCACAACGCAAAACGGTGCCGACAAAGCGATGGTCAACCTTGACTACGCCATCCAGAAGATCAACAGCCTGAGGGCGGATCTGGGTGCGGTGCAGAACCGATTTGAATCAACCATTGCCAACCTGAGCACAACCACTGAAAACCTTTCCGCTTCCAACAGTCGGGTCAGGGACGCAGACTTTGCGAAAGAAAGTGCGGAGTTGGCACGCACTCAAGTCCTGCAACAGGCAGGTCTCTCAGTCTTGTCACAAGCCAACGCGAGGCCACAACAGGTACTCCAGTTGCTGCAAGGCTAACAAAAAAAGCGGACCCAGCCGGGTCCGCTTTTTTGTTTGGTTTCTTACCGCTCTATCCCCGCCCAACGGCGCTCACGACGGTACAAACGGGTCATCATTGAGCCCCAATAAGCATGGGCGCTTCCCTCATTAACCCCGTGAACCGCTCGCAGCCAACAAAGATCATCCTCATCTTTTCGATAGACTGAGTTTCGATACAGATCAACGTGATCAACCAGAACAAACCCTCTTTCCGCAAGCAGGCGATCGACAAGCGCCGAGGTAAAGTGCTGAAAATGGCTCGGATAATGATGCTGTACCCATTGATCACGGTACAGGTTTGCCACTGTTGACGACGCATCCGGGGTGGCAGTGATAAAGAAAAACCCATCGTCAGCCACAAGATCCGTCAAACTCTCAACCACGCCCCGAAAATCCAGCACGTGCTCCAGAACACCTCGCAACGTGACCAGCCCCATCGATTTCGGCTCCAGCGAGGGCAGTGTTTTCCGGTACCCTTTCTTTTTCAGTTGCTCAACGGCTCCGGGCGAAAGGTCATCCCCAAAAGCCGCAGTTGCGGGCACACCACCTTCAGAAACGAGCGCGTCAAGGAAGTATCCACCGGAGGCACCATAATCAAAAACCGGCGCAGGGAGTGGCCCACCCAGACTGCTTTCCATCCAACGAATTTCCTGGACGTAAGAGATGGCGCGAGCCGCATTCTTCGTTTCAGACTCCTGATGGTTTTTCTCGTGGTACTGACTGTAATGTTGGTCGATTTCCTCCAGTGTGGGAGGCGGAACCGTGCAAATGTACAGGCAATCATTACAACGCTCATAACGGCCTGTCCAAGGCTTCAAATCATCACTTCCACAAAACCGACATCGTTTCACAAGCTACATCCCCGTTTACCAATTTGTGAACAAGCTCCTGCCAGAAAGAGGCCTGTATTTTTTCTTCCAGGGCGCCGCAGGCCCCCACCATGCTCATGCGGCGACCTCTATCCTCACTAAGCACGTCAATGGATGCCAACAGACTGCGGATGTCGCCTTCTCGTGACCGAAGAGAACACCCCAATGATTCCAGAAATCCATAGGCCGGGGTGAAATCAGAGCGACTCCGAATAACCGACGGGATCCCGAGCAAGGCAATTTCAATCGCACTAAGCCCACCCTGGCAAACAACCAAGTCACACCCCGAAAAACCATAATACGGGAATGGGTCATCCTCGCACTCACGAAGCTTGTCGTTCAGAAACCGGGACAAGGTCCTGGGAAGCCCCTGACTGTCTCCCAACGTAATCGTGCGATGCCCTAAATTTCCCAGTTCGGCCTCAAGCAAGGGCGTAAGCCCTTCAACATCCGCGCCACCCATCGAAATTCCGACGGTGAAATGCCGCCCCCCGGCCTCAACCGGGGCCGCCATCACGCCCGGTCGGTTGCAAACCAGTGCCGATAAATCAGTGACATAATGTTCCGGCACAGTCATGCCATTCAGGGCAGGCGCCACCACCAGATCGGCCACCTCGTTGATGTCCGAGACGTAAGACAGGGAAACCAGAGTGCCCGCCCGGACCTTGGCGGCAAGTTCCTGACGCAGCTGAAGGCCATCAGCAAACACCACGTCAGCATCAACCGCGTCCCCGAGCGCAAAATCGCGAGCCAGGGAGGCATCTTCCCATGGCTCGCGATTGATGACCTTTACCGTTACGTCGCACTCACCGGCGAGAATCTGCTTCAGTATCATGCAGCGTGATATATGGCCCCAGCCCACCCGATGGCCGACCTCGGCAACGATCAACACCCGCGGGCGCAACGTCATGTCAGATCTTCTTTCATGATCGGCGCCCCCTTTTCACCCGGAGAAACCAGTTTGCGCCCTATCACGGTCTCGACATCCTCAAGAGCAAAGTCCCGCTCAGGGCGCAGGTACGCAATATCCTCCCGCTGAACAACATGGCCAGCCGGCAAATCGTCCCTGAAATACAGACCTCTGCGGGCCCGCTGCGCGGTATAGCGTTCCGCGTCTGTCGGCTCTTTTCGGGCACCCTCCAACGCGGGTTTGACACTCCGGACCATCCTGCAATACATAGCAAGTTCTTCAGGTGTCACGGAATGCTTCACGTCCAGGCCACCATTGGCCGGTGAAAGCGTAAAGTGTTTCTCGAACCATTCAACGCCCAGAGAGGCCGCCAGCATAGCCGCGCCATATCCCAGCGAGTGATCAGAGTAGCCAATGGGAACGCCATAGCGTTGCTGGAGCCAGGGAATGGTGCCAAGCAGGGCCTCATCACACTCGTGTGGATAGGCAGCAACGCAGTGCATCACCACAATGTTGGACGTATGGCGCATCAAGCGATCAACCGCCGTATCAATCTGCCTGGTTGTCGACATCCCCGTAGAGACAATAACCGGACGGCCGCTTTTACCCGCGGCATCAATCAGTTCCATGTAATTGTTATCGCCACTGGCGATCTTGATAAAGGGAGGGTCGGTCTCGAGCAGTTCATCCAGGGAATGCAAATCAAACGGCGTGGAGCTGACACAACGATAACCCGCCAGATCGGCGGCCCGGTCTGCCACTGCCCTATATTCCTGATGCGGAATCCGCGAGTGGTGCCGCAACCATCTCACATCGTCAATATTGTACGTGCCATATTCATACTGACCGCCGGCATACAACTCCTCATCGCGAATCAGTTGAAACTTTACATAATCAGCCCCGGCCCTGATCGATGTCTCCGCGCAATTCCAAAGCAGAGGTACCGAGCCAAAATGGTTCATTGCCGCTTCTGAAATAATCTTCAAATCATGCCTCCAATAACTTCAAGAACCGACGGATACCGGCTTCCTGAATGCCTCGCAATTGCTCCCAACGGGCCGGCGCCTCAATGCGGCCCGGAAGCGACGCAAGCCGTGCTTCAATCTTTTCGCCAACCGAATCGCATTCCTCAATAATGTTCAGGTCAAGGTCACGCATATCCAGCGTATCGATCAAGCTCTCCGAACGCTCATCATAGGAAAGGTTAAGCGTGGGACGGCCAAGTGACCAAAGCGGCAGACTGGTGTGAACCCTGAACGAAATGGCTTCACTGACGTCATTCAGGATTTGAAAGTACTCGTAAACATCGCTGGTATACAGAATTTCCCGACCAAACGACATCGCATACTCAATATCCCGCTGGTCATTACAGAGCACCACTGCGGGCTTACCCTGCCTCCGCTCCAGTACCTGCAAGCAATGCTCGGAGAGCGCGTGAACGTGGATCTTGCGGGAAAGGGGAATATTCATCTGTTCTGGGTTTCTCACCGCAAGCAGTGGAAACCGCCCCTCTTCCGAGCCGTTTACATCAAACTCCGCAGCCGCCAATTCCGAAATATACACCGAGGGACATCCACCAACTTCATGGTCCGAATGCCGCATGACGGATTCGATGTGCTTTCGGGTTGCCTCATCCCGTGAAAGCACCACGTCCGCTCGCTCAAGCAAGGCTAAAAGATCGGAATCACTGATGGCATCGGTGCGCCGGACATAGGTGAGATCAGGCCCATAAATACGCCCGTAGGAAGAGGAATAAACCAGCATCGGACGGCGCAGTGCCTGCAGCGCCGTTCGGTCAATGGCAATTTCGCCGTTTTCAAAAAGATTGCCACCGCCAACAATCACACCATCAGCCGTCTGGTTGATGTCATACACAATTTGCTTTGTCAGCCCAGCCTTTGAGCCAAAGCCGGATGCCGGCACCGTGATAAAATTAATGCCCCGATCCGACAACCTACCCAGCATCCGCCGAACAGACTGCTGAATCATGAAGTTGCCGATATTAAAGCCCGGACCAAACGGACAGATGTGATAGATATTAAGTCGCATTCAAAAGCCTCTTTCGATAAGCGCATTCTACACGTTCCACGCTGCCGGGATGAGTTCCCCGAAACTCAGAATCTTTCCATAGCGATCTGAAAAAAATCGCATCTTCCTCGGTATCAACCGTCAACCGCACATCCGGTGCAAAACGAGAGAGGCCAAGGTCATCGGCGACAATATTTTTGACTGCCCCGAGTGGAACGTTTTTAACGATAGGGGTTATGTGTTCACGCTCCTGCGCCGTGGCCTTGTCGGTATCGATGCCCAGGATCGTATCCGCCCGATACATCTCAAGCGAGACTCCATAGGGAAAAGAACGTTCGATAAGATTGGTTATCATCGCGGTTCCATCTTCAAGCGCCGGCGATGCGGCTGCTTTCTCAATAAGAGCCTGGAGCAACAGAGGGCTGTCCGCATTCAAACGCCAGAGCCAATCCTGCGGGTAAAGCCTGGCCACCTCCGCCAACCGGACCAACGGAAGAGAATCCCCCCGGACAACATCAACACCCATAGCCGCAGCAGCACGCACGATGGGCTCATCCACAGCTCGGTCAGTTGTCGCAACAATTGGCGGGGAAAACTCTGCACGCTTCTGAACCAAAGCTGCCACCTGGGCCAGCAGTTCTTCAATGATCGACTTCCCGCCGAGCAGCGGTTCAAGAACCTTCCCAGGCAGTCGCCGGGAATCAAGCCTCGCAAATATCACAGGAACAATACGTGAACTCATATTAAGCAATCTCTTAACACGGCAGCGGGCGCGGATACTCAGTGCGCTTTGAAGTATTCTGACCACGCAGCATAACACCAGGAACAGAATTTGACGTCCCCCAAAACTGGCACACCTTTCGCAACCACTTCCTTATACATCGGCAAAACGTCAAAAAACTGCAGACCTTTGCCGCTTTCGAATTTGGCTGGTAACGAGGTGTTCCATGCAAGCACAACATCAGGAAGTCCAACTCCCACGCTCCACCCAGGCGCAGGTTGCGCGGCTGGTTTTGCAGGCCAACCTGGCTTATAGCGAGTCCAATAGCCAGGGGCTGGCGTTTGCCCAGCGGCTTCAGGCGCGCAAGGAAGCCCGGGAGTACCTGCAACAGGCGCTTCAGCTGCAGGCAGACAACGCCACCGCGTTGGGCCTGCTGGGCCGCGTGGAGATGGACGACGGCCAGCTGGAGAAAGCCCATGCGTTGTTCAATGAAAGCCTGAACAGTCAGCCCGGGCAGGAGCAGCAGTACTGCAACCTGGGCTACTGGGCCTTGAAAACCGAACGCCCGGCACTGGCGGAGGAGTATTTCGTTGCCGCTCTGGAATGCAACCGGCAATCCGCCGCCGCCTTCTGCGGCATCGCCCACGCGCGCCGCCTGCAGGGCCAGTTTGATGTGGCCTACCTGCACTACCGCAAGCTGCTGCAAACCGGTTCCGACTGGGATTCCATCTACTCCGGCATGCTCACCTGTGCCCAGCACCTGAATGTTCACCAAGCCGACAAAGAATTGGCGCAAGATGCCATCGCCCTGCTGAAGAAAGACGGCCTGCCACACCAGGAAATCGGCCGGTTTGTCGGCGCCATCATTGAACAGGAATACGACCTGGCCAACCCGAATGCCGAAGTCTTCCTGGACGCCGCCGCCGAAGACGAGCTGCTGATTCTGGCCCTGCAGAAAACCCTCATGCCCAACGCCGGCGTGGAGCAACTGGTAGCCCTGCTGCGCCGTGGCATCATGGCCGAAGTAGCCGAAACCGCCAGTCTGCGCGACGAGCTTCAAACCCTGTGCCTGGCCATCGGCGAATACGCCGAGCGCACCGGCTTCGCCATCACCGCCGAGGAAGACGAAGAGCAGCTGGCCGGCACCATTAACGAAAGCATCATGGCACAGTTCGCCGTGGGCGAAGCGCAGGAAGACCTGATTGGCTCGCTGATGATCAGCGCCATGTACGGCGCCCTGTTCCATCAGGATTTCGCCATGCAGCTGGGCCAGTGGAGCCTGATGGACTGGCCGCTGGGCATGCAGCCTCTGATGGCGGCGAGCTACTACAACCGCGCCGAAGAAGAAGCTATCAAACAGAATTTCGAGGAAAAAGCCGAAGAACTGTGCCTGGCCAAAACCGACGTGCCACAGGCGTGGCCGGCGTGGAGCCAACTGGCCTACCGCACCGAAACCAGCCTGAAAACCGTTATGGAACAGGAACTGGGCCTGAGTGCCGACAACCTGCCAGACACCCTGCGCCTGATGGTGTGCGGCGCCCAATCCGGCCAGCGCGCCATGGAATTGGCGCAATACCTGGACGACGTGGAAATCATCGCCGTGGATGAATCCCTGGCCAACGTGGCCAAGGGTACCCGCATGGCGCAGGAACTGGGCATGGACAACATCGTGTTCTGGCCCTGGTCCATCGCCCAGCGCTTCGTGCTGGACGGCCACCGCGTGCACTGGGTGGAAGTCGGCCGCCTGCCCTCACCGGCCATGACCGACCTGTCCCTCGCCAAACTGGTGAAAAGCGCCTCCGTGGCCGGTGCGGTCGTGCACATGCACACCGGCATGGGCGAACAAACCGCCGGCGACAAACAAATCCGCCAGCTGATTGCCGAACACAACCTGCAACCCACCCGCACCAGCCTGCGCCAGCTACGCCGCCTGGTACTGGCCGAACGCGGCGAAGCCGTCTGGCAGGAACTGCTGCAGGAAGACGACTTCTACAGCCTCGGCGGCTGCCGCGACCGCTGGTTCCGCCCACAGGATAGTGAGCAACTGCAGAACCTGCTGGCCATGGTGAGCAACGAAGTGGACTGGAAACTGGTCAAAGCCCGGGATGAAGACGGCCACAGCCTGGCCACCGGGCCGGTCCAGCGGCAGATTCAGGCCGAAGCGCTGGGCAGTGAGGTGCAGAGTTTGATGGGGCAGAATCTGAGTGTTTACTTTCAGCGGCGGAGATGAAGGTGCGGGGAGCGAAGCTCCCCGGCTTTTGCTCCCCCTCTCCCTAACCCTCTCCCGCAAGGGGAGAGGGAATATTTGTCGCCAATTTGCGAGGCTTTAACTCCCCTCTCCCGCAAGGGGAGAGGGAATATTTGCCGCAAATTTGCGAGGCTTTAACTCCCCTCCCCCCTGGAGGGGGAGGGGCCGGGGGAGAGGGGGAAGGTTAAAGTGGTCGGCCACAGCCAAAACCCAACTATTCACCAACCTCTTCCCCCAAAACCCGATAAATCTCCTCCAAAACCGCTTCCGTCCGCACCAAGATATCGTCATTCCAAAACCTCAGCACCTTATACCCCTGCGCCTCCAACCAGGCATCGCGCCGGGCATCATGCTCCGACCCTGCATGCTGGCCACCATCAGCCTCAACAATCACCCTTGAGCCAAAGTGCACAAAGTCGACCACATACTGCCCTATAGGTTGCTGCCGTCGAAACCGTATGCCATTCAGGCGGTATGCGCGCAGGTGATACCAGAGACGCCGCTCAGCGTCAGTCATGTTCTTGCGTAGGTGTTTGGCGAATTTTGTTTGATGCATTTACTCGTCCTTGAGTTTTGTGGGTGATTCGCCTGCTTGGGCTACCTTGCCTCATCATCGGATTGTAAGTTTGAAAGAGAGTTACTTCCCCCTCTCCCCCGACCCCTCCCCCTCCAGGGGGGAGGGGAGATTCCAGGCATCTGCCTGAGTAGCAAACACTCCCTCACCTCTCGAATCAGGCGAGAATTCAGACTCCAGCATCAGCAGCCAATTTCCCTTCCCCTCGTGAAAGAAGATCAGGGTTCAACGACCACCAGTGTTGGGCACTATGCTTCCCTCTCCCCTTGCGGGAGAGGGCCAGGGAGAGGGGGATAAAATAACGGCGGCCGGAACGGCCAACATCCTTATTAAAAATAAGGCACCAAAGACTCCCCATACAAATGCAACTCCTCCAGCACCAGCATCTCCGCCTCGGTAATCGACGGGGCCGTCGCCAGGCGCTGCAGTTCGTGGCCATAGGCCTCCAGTGAGCGCCAGCCTTTTTTGGGCTGCATCAGGCGATTACTGCGGAATTGCTCCCAGCGTTCGCGTTCTTCGCTGGTGAGGGTGTGGGGGTAATTTCGGGCGCGGTAGCGGAAGATCATTTCCGGCAGGCGGTCGTCTTCGAAGCGCAGGGTGCTGGCGTCTTCGGCCATTTCTTCCACTGGCTTGCTCAGCAGCCAGTCCAGCTTTTCCCGGTCAGCTTTGCTGATAAAGCCACCGGCGTAGAGCTGCTCGTCCGGATCAGTCAGATCCGAGCCATCAAAGCCTTGCTCAAAGGCCTCGGCAATCCGTTCGGCCAGCCCTTGTGCCGCACGCAGTTTTGCCAGATTGGCCCGCAGCACTTCGCCATCCAGTTCCAGCTCTTCCAGCTTTTCTTTGGACAGCGTGGACAACATATTGCCTGGCGCCAGCACCGGGCACTTGTTCACCTGAATGCCTTTAATCGGAAAACGGCGCACCTCCTCACCCAGTTCCGCCTGAGAAGTAAACACCCGCTCACGGATCTGCTCAGGCGTGGCTTCAATCAACTCGGCCGGGTCTTCGCGCAAGTCGTACACCAGCACCTCGTTTTTATTGGTGGGGTGTTCGGCCAGCGGCGCCACCATGGCGCAACTGCCGCGTTTGGCCGGGTACTTGCCGGAAATGTGAAACACCGGCTTCATGGCCGCCACATCCAGCATCTGCCGGGCCGTATGCTTGTCCTTGTTGTTCAGCACAAACTCGAACAGCTTCGGCTGCTTCTCCTTGATCAGCTTCGCCACGGCAATGGTCGCCTCCACATCCGACATGGCGTCGTGGGCCGCTTCGTGGGCAATGCCGTTGGCCTGGGTCAGTTCTTCAAGCTTAAAACTGGGGCTGCCATCTTTTTTCCGGGGCCAGGTGATCCCCTCCGGGCGCAATGCGTAGGTTAACCGCACCATATCGATGATATCCCAGCGGGAATTGCCGTTTTGCCATTCCCGGGCGTAGGGTTCGCGCAGGTTGCGGTAAAGAGTGTGGCGGGTGACTTCGTCATCAAAACGCAGGCTGTTGTAGCCCACGGCGCAGGTGCCCGGCTGGCTGAACGCTTCATTGATCTGGGCAATAAATTCCGCCTCGGGAAAGCCGTTTTCCAGCGCCTTTTGCGGGGTAATGCCGGGAATCAGGCAGGCCTGGGGCGCGGGCAGGTAATCGTCGGCCGGTTTACAGTAAATCACCAACGGGTCTTCAATAATGTTTAGATCCGCATCCGTGCGCACACCGGCAAACTGCGATGGCCGATCGTGCAGCGGGTCGACACCAAAGGTTTCATAATCGTGCCAGTAAAAGGTCCGGATCAAAACGCCACTCCTGCGCCAAAAGTTTTACGAATTTTGCGGCGCACTGTAAAACTTTGCAAATCCTTGATGTCAGCCCCCCAGCGCGCTGAATCCGCTGCTATACTGCCTCCCTTTAACCGACAACCAACAACAAAGCCGGCGCAATGACCACCCAAATCCTGATCTGCGACGACTCCTCCCTCGCCAGAAAACAGATGGCCCGCGCCCTGCCCCCGGGCCTGGCGGATGACATCGCGTTCGCACCCAATGGCGAAGACGCCCTGCGCCTGATTCGCACCGGCAAAATCGATCTGCTCTTTCTGGATCTGAACATGCCAGGCCTGGACGGCTACCAGGTGCTGGAAAACATCCAGAAAAACGACCTGCCCGTACTCACCATCGTGGTGTCCGGCGACATCCAGCCCGAAGCGAGAGCCCGCGTTCGTAAACTCGGCGCTATCGACTTCATCAAAAAGCCGACCAACACCGCCCTCGTGGCCCAATTGCTTGAAGAGTACGGCTTTTACCGCCCCGGTGAGTTGGAAACCCGCGCTCAGAAAAACGCCTGGCTCAGCAACCAGCCCGCCCGCCCCAGCCAGGAAATCTCCGTCAGCCTGAACGACTACCTGCAGGAAATCGCCAACGTCGCCATGGGTCGCTCGTCGGATTTGCTGGCCCGCCTGCTCAAGGTGTTTGTGCGCCAGCCCATCCCGAATGTGGCCTTTATTTCCAGCTCCGAACTGAGCATGGCCATCTCCGCCGCCGAACGGGAAAGTGATTATTCCGCCGTGTGCCAGGGGTTCACCGGCTCGGGTCTCGCGGGCGAAGCACTACTACTGTTCGAAGACGCCAGCTTCCGGGAAATGGCCGAGCTGCTGCATTATGATGTGCTCGAAGGCGAAGCGGTGAACGTGGAAGTATTGATGGACATGTCCAGCATTCTGTTCGGCGCGTTTCTCAACGGCATCAGCGACCAGCTGGACGCCAAACTCGGCCTGGGCCACCCGGCGGTACTCGGCCAGCACCGGCCCATTCACGAATTGCTGGAACACCACGCCAAACGGGAAGAGCAACTGCTGTGCATTGAGATCAGCTACGCCATTGAAAACCGCCACATCCGCTGCGATATGCTGATCCTGTTCACGGAAGAGTCCATCGCCTTTCTGGAAAAACGCCTCAAATATCTGGTGAACTGAACATGATCGCGCTCAACAACACCGATGCAGAAGCCTTCCACTGGCTGTTCGACATGCTCGAATCGGTCGAGGTCGGCCTCGTGGTGCTGGACCTGGATTTCCGCGTACAGGCCTGGAACGGCTTTATGGAAAACCACAGCGGCATCACCCCCGGGCAGATCCGCGACAAAGTCCTGTTCGATGTTTTCCCGGACATTCCCGACAACTGGCTGAAGCGCAAAGTTGATTCCGTGGTTACCCTGAACACCCGCGCCTTCACCTCCTGGGAGCAGCGCCCCTACCTGTTCCGCTTTCGCAACAGCCGGCCAATCACCGGCGTTGAAAAGTACATGTACCAGAACCTCACCATCAGCCCGCTGGCCAACGCACGGGGCGAAGTAGACCGGGTATGCCTACTGATTTATGACGTAACCGAATTCGCCAGCGGCAAACGCGCGCTTGAACGGGCCAACGAACAGCTGGCAAAACTCAGCAAAACCGACCGCCTGACCGGCCTGCTGAACCGTGGCACCTGGGAAAACCTGGTGGATGTGGAGTTCGGCCGCTACCGCCGTTACGGCAGCCCGGTCAGCCTGGTGATGTTCGACATCGACCACTTCAAGAAAGTAAACGACACCCACGGCCACCTGGCCGGTGACGACGTGATCCGCCACACCGCCAAAATCACCCTCGACAGCATCCGCCAGACCGACAGCGCCGGGCGCTACGGCGGCGAAGAATTCGGCCTGATCCTGCCGGAAACCGACGGCGACGGCGCCGCCATCATCTGCGACCGCATCCGCATGGCCATTGAAGAAAGCGTGGTAAAAACCACCGTGGCGGATATTCAGTATACCGTGAGCGTGGGTATTGCCGAACTGGACTCACAGCCAGAAAACTATATGCAGTGGCTGCAGCATGCTGATGAAGCGTTATACGAGGCGAAAGAAGGCGGGAGAAACCGGGTGGTGGTTTATCAGGGTTGGGGAGTCTAACCCCCTTCCCTGACGGGAAAGGGGTCAAAGAGAGGGGGAGGCTTACTCCGCCCAGCTCTGAACCGCTTCCTTGCCCCACTTTTCACGCCACTCATTCAGCGTCTTGTGGTTACCACCGCGGGTTTTCACCACATCACCAGTGTGCGGGTTCCTGTAAGTTTTCAGCGGGCGCTTGGCGCGAGTGCCTGTCGCCTCGGCTTTAGTGCCACCGATAGACGGATCAATCGTCGCCAGAATTTGCAACACATCTTTCGGGGTCTTGTCGTATTTGGCCATCAAATCCCGAACTTCGTTTTCAAACGCCAGTTCGGATTTCAACGTTTGATCCTGCTCCAGTTTTTCCAACTCTTCCGCCAGCTGCTCCATCAACTGCTTTTTCTGGTAATAATCTTTAATCTTGGCAGCCATATAAATAGATCCTGTTCCGAATTCAAATGATTAATTCTTAAAGCACACAGATAGTAATAAACAAATGGCCAACAGGCAAAGTAATTTAATCGAGAGGCCTCCGGATACCAACGCACCTCATAAGATGCAAACCTGACATTGGTACAAAAGCGTTCTACAATACCCGCACGGGGAGCGTCAACACCCTGTCAGGTTCCGGTGACGGAATGAAAACCACAAGGAGAAAATCATGTCTTTGCTTAAATCACATCAGTGGGGAAACACCTTTGGGGCTGCGGCCGTCTTTTCATTAATGCTGGGGCTAAGCGGGTGCGGGAGTTCCGGCGGTTCTGGCAGCTCCGATGATACGGGCGACTCAGGTAGCGACAACACCGGCTCCATCAACGAACAAGCAGCGACAATACAAACCGAAGAAGACACCGAACAAGGCGCTGTAGCAACGGTCGAATCTGCACAGCAGGCGATTCTCGACGATAATGCCTCAGGCATCCTGCCAACTGGCGTGGCCATCAAAGAAGACGGCCACCACCAATGGCTGATCGACCACAGCATCGCAATGGCCGAACAAGCCACGATGCCAACTGGCGCCGTATACACAATAGACGGTAATTGTGGTGGCAGTGCCACGGTCAACCGTGGATTCAAGTAATAACCGCAGCACCGCTCATTTATAGTGCTCCGGAATATTCACCCCAGAACACCTCCGCCGGTGTTCGGTAGCCCAGCCGTTTTCTGGGCCGGTTATTCAGTTGCTCAACCAC